>CAYWJZ010000027.1:0-10717 GCA_964458635.1 uncultured Atribacterota bacterium | reverse complement strand
TAAATTCCCTCCTTAGACTGACCTGGTCTTTTCCCCCACACTCGCCTGCTGAGAGCCTCGCTATCTTTTCACTAATACTCTTCTCCTATTCTGTTAATATAGGGCAGGACTAACTCCAAAACCGCACCATGCTCAACAACTAATAATCGTTGCCTTACGTGGGTCGTTTCGCCTGCGGCTGGCATCGACTTTCAACCACAGCTCTAAGGAGGGATTTATTATATACCCCTAGCTAAAGTTAATACAAATATTTTTTTTGTATCGGTTCTTTTTAATTCTCTGCAACAAGCCTCTATGGTTGCCCCTGTAGTATATATATCATCAACCAAAAGAATATTATTAAACTTCATTGTAGAAGATAAGTTGATAGAATACACTTGTTTAACATTATCTTCTCTTTCTACCTTTGAAAGACCTACTTGTGAAATATTATTTTTTTCTTTAATCAATAAATTTTCTGTAAAGGGTTTAGAAAAATAATCAGCAAGATATTTGGCTAATAAGCTACTTTGGTTAAACCCTCTTTTCAAGTAATCATTTCTGAATAAAGGAACAGGTAAAATTAAGTCAATTTCCTGAATATTGATATCATTATTCTTAATAAAATAATCAACCATTATATCTCCTAACGGTTTAATTAATTTTACTTGTTTTTTGTATTTTAGTAAATGAATACATTTTCTCATTACACCCTGATAATAAGCAACAGAGCGGGTCAAATAAAAATGATTTTTTTTATTATGACAATCAACACAAATTGCATTTTTCTCAAAGGATACCAGCGATGATAGAGGTTTTCCGCATTGATAACAATAAGGAATGGTAATAAATTTAATGTTAGTAATACATTTATTGCAAATCGAATAACCCTTTGATTCCCTGATTTCTTTCTCGCAATTCTCACAACTAAGAGGGTAAACAAGATTAAAAAATCCTTCTTTTAAATAATCCCAGAAATTATTATGATCAAGCATTCTACCTCTTTGCTTTTCCCTACTTATATTATAAATTAAGTTCCTTCTTGCCAGCTTTCCAGATATTTTTTTTGTTCAGAAGTAAGTTGGTCGATCTCTATACCCATACTTTTCAGTTTAAGAAAAGCAATTTTCTGATCGATATCCCGTGGTACAGCATATACTTTTTTTGTCAGAGACCCGCTTTCTTTTAGGAGATATTCCACCGATAAAGCCTGATTGGCAAAACTCATATCCATAACACTGGCAGGGTGGCCTTCTGCAGCAGATAAATTTAATAACCTTCCTTCAGCAAGCAAGTAGATCCTTTTATTGTCTTCCAGAATAAATGCAACAACATTTTCTCTGACTATTTCTTTTTTTAGGGCTAATCCTTCCAAAGAAGGAATGTCGATTTCCACATTAAAATGACCCGAATTGGCAAGAATTGCTCCATCTTTCATTGATAAAAAATCACTTTTGCTAATAACATTCTTGTTTCCGGTTAAAGTAATAAATATATCTCCCATTTCTGCGGCTTTCTGAATTGTGCTTACCTCAAAACCATCCATAACTGCCTCTAATGCCTTTAAGTGATCGACCTCAGTTATAATTACTCTTGCGCCCATTCCTCTTGCCCGATAAGCAACTCCTCTGGCACACCAGCCGTATCCACATATAACAAAAATCCTACCAGCTAACAAAATGTTTGTTGCTCTTAACAAACCATCAATGGTACTTTGACCTGTACCGTATCGGTTATCAAAAAGATGTTTTGTCAGAGCATCATTAATTGCAATGATTGGATACTGTAAAGCTCCTTCTTTCTGCATACTTCTCAGTCGAATAACTCCAGTTGTTGTTTCTTCTGTCCCACCAATTATATTCTTAATTAAATTTTTCCGGCTAGAATGAATTGTTGACACCAGGTCTGCCCCATCATCCATAGTAATATTTGGTTTTATATCTAATGTTCTGGCAATATGTTTATAGTAACCTTTTCTATCTATTCCTTTTATTGCGTAGACCGGGATTGCATGGTTTTTTACCAAGGAAGCAGCTACATCGTCTTGAGTGCTCAAGGGATTAGAAGCACATAGGACAATATCAGCACCACCTGATTTTAAAGTTATTAATAAATTAGCGGTTTCAGTGGTTACATGAAGACAGGCGGCAATTTTAATTTGCTTGAGAGGCTTATCTTGAGCAAATCTCTTTTTGATTTCCTCCAGCACAGGCATTTGATTGCAGGCCCATTCTATCCTCTTTTTCCCATCTTCTGCCAGCATAATATCCTTAATTTCATACTCCATAAATTCCTCCTTTAATACCTTTCCCTCTATTGGAGCCATGGGTTGTTCTGAATTTCCCATTGCAAAGTTGATCCAGGTCCATGTCCGGGTAATATTTCACAATCAATATCAAGAATTCGAAGCTTATTCTTGATAGAATGGCTTATCTCAGGCATAGATCCACCCGGTAAATCGGTTCGACCAATTCCACTAGCAAAAAGAGTATCACCTGTAAATATTTTTCTATCTACGTTTAGTGATATACTACCAGGAGAATGTCCAGGAGTATGAATTACGGTAATATCCAAAAAACCTAAGGATACAATTTTGCCATCTTCCAGGTAATCATCAGCAGGAGGTGAATATATATTTTCACCAGTATAAAAAGATAAATTCTTTTTAGGATCAGTCAGCATAGCTTTATCCAAACGATGGATCAATAATTTGGCTGAATATTTTTCCTTGAGCATTTCGTTACCCCCAATATGATCAGCATGTCCATGTGTATTAATAATGTATTTGAGGGAAAAACCATCTTTTGCTAATTGGGTTAAAATCAAATCATTCGGTTCTGCAGGATCAATAACTATTGCTTCCTTAGTCTTTTGGCAACCCAAAAGGTAACAATTTGTTGCCAATTGGCCTAAAACTATTTTTTTTATATAGAGATCATCAAATTCATCCATAATTTAAAACTTCCTTTTTAACCTATTTATTTTGTAGCTCATCACTGTCTAAAATAATGGTTACAGGTCCTTCATTTACAATATTTACTTGCATCATGGCCTGAAACTTTCCTATTTGTACGGTAACACCTTTATCTTTTAGACATTTAACATAATACTGATAGAGAAAATCTGCCTTTTCCGGAGGAGCTGCTTCCACAAAACTAGGCCTCCTCCCTTTTTTGCAATTGCCATAGAGAGTAAATTGAGATACTACAATAGCCTGACCACCAGTTTCTACTATAGAAAGGTTCATTTTGTCCATTTTGTCACTAAAAATTCTCAAATTTGCTGTTTTTTTTGCTAGTAAATCAGCTTCTTTTTCACTATCATCCACTTTAATTCCCAATAAAATTAGCATTCCGCTATTAATCTGGGCAATTTCCTGATTTTCAATTTTTACTGCAGCCTGGCTTACTCTCTGTATAACTGCTCTCATGTACCTATCCCCCGTTTATTCTCCTTCCGTTCTTTTTACTTCTTTTACTGCTTTTAGGCTTTTTAAACGAGTCATAATTTCTTTCAATTGCTCAAGTGTGCTAACTTCTATTGTTAAATGAATGAGCGCAATACTGTTTTTATTAGCAGAACCATTAATATGTTTAATCGATGCTTTGTAATTTGAAAGCACCATCGAAACATCTGAAATCAAATTTTTCCTATCGGCAGAAATAATTTTAATTTTTGCCGGAAAATAATCATGTTCGGTTTTATGCCATTCGGCATTAATGAGGCGTCCTTCTTCTTCCGATATATTTTTCAAGTTAGAGCATTCTATCCTATGTATTGTGACACCCCTTCCTCTAGTTACATATCCAATAATCTCATCTCCGGGTATAGGATGACAGCATTTGGCAAAACGTATAAGAATATTATCAACACCATCAATTTTTACCCCTGTATCAATTTTTTTTTCTTCCCTTGTTTCTTCCTTAACCTGGAATTGTTGCTTTTCCTCTTGAGGTAATATTCTGTTAATTAATTGACTGGGGCTTAATTTTTTATATCCAATAGCTTCAAGCAAGGAATCAAGATCGGTATAACCCATTGGTTGGCAGGCTTCTTTGAATTTTCCTTCCAGCTCAGCATTCCATGGTAGCTTATATTTTTCTAATTCACGTAAAACAAATCCTTTGCCTTTTTCTATGTTCTCCTTGCGTGATTCTTTTTTAAACCAAGCCTTAATACGCGTTTTGGCACTGGATGTTTTAATAAATTTCAACCAATCCCTACTTGGCCCACTGGAAGTTTTAGAAGTCAGTATTTCTACAATATCGCCGCTTTTCAACCTGTGATCAAGTGGAACAATTTTATTATTAACTTTTGATCCAACGCATCGATGACCTATTTCCGTGTGAATTGCATAAGCAAAATCAACAGGTGTTGATCCCAAAGGCAATACCTTCACATCACCTTTTGGTGTAAAGGTATATACTTCATATTGCAGCAAATCAATTTTTAAATTTTCCATGAACTCCAGAGGATCTTTTAATTCTTTTTGCCACTCCAATATCTGCCTGAGCCAGGTTAGTCTTTCTTCAAATTTTCTATCTTTTAATAAATCTCCTTTTTCTTTATATTTCCAATGTGCGGCAATGCCATATTCGGATGTACGATGCATTTCTACTGTTCTGATTTGTACCTCCAAAGGCTCTCCTTCACTGGTCACTACAGTAGTATGGAGGGACTGATACATATTTGACTTAGGCATTGCAATATAATCTTTAAACCTCCCCGGCATGGGTTTCCATATGGAATGCAAAAGGCCCAATGCAGCATAACAATCTGTAATTGAATCACAGATAATTCTAATCGCCGTTAAATCATAGATTTGAAAAAAATCTTTATCCTGATCCTCCATTTTTTTATAGATACTGTAAATATTTTTTGGTCTACCCTGAATATTAACCTTAATGCCAAATTTATTTAATTCTTCCGCCATTCTATTTTTGATAAACTCAATATACTTTTCTCTCTCTGCCCTGCTCTTGGCCACTTTTTTTGCAAGATCATTATATTTTCGGGGAGCCAAGTTCAATAACGAATAGTCTTCTAGTTCCCATTTTACCCGGTATAATCCTAAACGATTGGCAATAGGTACATATATTTCTAATGTTTCCTTGGCTTTTTTTAGACGCTTTGGTGCGGGCATATATTTTAACGTTCTCATATTATTCAGCCGATCAGCCAATTTTATCAATATCACCCTGATATCTTCAGCGATGGCTAAAAACATTTTTCGAAAGTTTTCCGCCTGTCTTTCTTCTTTTGTTTTATAGGATATTTTGCTAAGCTTTGTTACTCCATTTACCAGCATTGCCACTTCTTCTCCAAAGATGTTCTGTACCTCATCCAGATTTAAATTAGTATCCTCTACTACATCATGAAGTAATCCGGCTACAATAGTAATCACATCCATATTTAAGTCAGCTAAAATATATGCTACCTGCAAAGGGTGAGACAAATAAGGCTGTCCGGAGTAGCGTTTCTGGTCCTGGTGGGCGTTTTGTGAAAAATTATAAGCCTGCAAGACTATATCAATATCAGCCTCTGGGTTATAAGATTTAATTTTTTCAATTAATGATTCAATAGTAATAGAATTATCGATCTTGAACACCTCTTTGGTTCTTTGGTCAGGAAGAATAATGATTGCAATAAATCCTTATTTTATATATTATACTTCACAAGGGAAAATATTTCATATCCCTTCAATTTTTCGCGCCCCTGTAACATTTCCAATTCAATAATAAAATCAGCACCCACAACTTTGCCCTTTAGTTTTTCGATAAGCTGAAAGACTGCCAAGGTTGTCCCACCCGTAGCCAGTAAATCATCAATGACCATAATCCGATCCTCTTTCTGAAATGAATCTCTGTGAATTTCTAAGATATTCTCTCCATATTCCAGCTGATAGGAAATCCTCTCAACATCAGCTGGTAACCTGTTTTTCTTTCGAATCAGTAAAAACCCAACGTTTAAATTATACGCTACAGGAGCACCAATAACAAAACCGCGTGCTTCTATCCCAGCAATATAGTCAATTTTTAAGTTTTGACAATGCTCGGTAATCTTATCAATACAGTATTTATAGGCATCTTTGTCTTTTAACAAGGTAGTAATATCCTTAAATTGGATTCCTTTAACCGGAAAATCCGGTATATTCCTAATTTTATTTTTTAAATCCATTCCTTATAGTCCTCCTTACACTTTACTTGATATCTTTCACCATTAATTGTAGCGAATTTTTGCCTTTCCAATAATTTTTTGATAATTGGAATGCCACATCAATAGTCCTATCTTTTTTAATATCTAGAATCTTTTCAGCCATTTGAAAGGCAATTCCATCTATACAATTTCCCGATTTACCCAAAACGAGCTTTAGATGTTTTTCGTCTTTCCCAACTCTTTTCCAGGAAAAAAGAGGAAATTTGTAGCCACCAAAAACCGGTTCAGTGTTCCCCGGTCCAAATGGTTTCATCTTATCCAAAAAATTTAACAGATTCCAATTAATCTCATTAAAATCAATCAAGCTATCAATTTTAATGACAGATTGTCCAAATTGATTAATCAGTGGATTTGTCTTTAAAATTCGGTTTATTTTCTCGCCAAATAGATCTATTTTCTCTTCAGAAATTGTAATGCCGGCAGCATATTGATGACCACCGTATTGATTAAGTAATTCCGAACACTCTGAAAGTATTTTTGAAAAATCAAATTCTCCTTGATTTCTACCTGACCCCTTTCCGATTCCCTTATTGATTGAAATCATCATAACCGGCTGAGAAAATTCTTCCATTAACCTTGATGCGACAATGCCAACCAATCCAGGATGCCATTTTCTGGAAGATAAAACTAATATCTTTTGCTCTTCTAATAAGATTTTTTTATTTGCTATTTCCCTGGCTTCTTCCAGCACTTTCAGAGTAAGGGCTTTTCTTCTTTCATTTAACTTTAACATTTTATTGATTAAATGTTGAGCACGATAAGAAGAATCGGTTAACAATAGGTCTACTGCTTGTTGTGGATTATCAATTCTCCCTGTTGAGTTTAGAACAGGTATCAAACCGAAACTGATATCCCGTGCCAGCACCGAATTAGAAAAATCATTATTATGATATTCCAATAACATTTGTAAACCTCTTTTATGGCTAGTGCTTAGTTTATCCAGACCATATTTTACTAGGATTCTATTTTCACCTAATAGGGGTACTGAATCAGCAATTGTTCCTACTGCCACTAAGTCCAAATGCTCTTCTAAGGATTCTGGTCTTTTTCCAAATGTTTGGAATAAAGCCTGCGACAACTTATAAGCAACTCCCACTCCAGCCAATTCTTTAAATGGATATTCACAGCTTTTTGGGTTGATAATAGCATATGCCGGGGGTAATTTTTGTAGAGATTCATGGTGATCAGTAACAATTGTATCCACTTGTAAATTATTAAGCTGTTCAATTTTATGATTAGAGGTAATGCCACAATCAACAGTAATAATCAGTGAAAAGTGGTATCTGCTAACAAATTCAATTGCTTTTTGACTTATTCCGTAACCTTCCTCAAAACGGTCCGGAATATAATAATAGATATTTGTGCTAAATTTACTCAGTACTGAAAAAAGTAAGGCTGTTCCAGTCATCCCATCAACATCATAATCACCATATACTAATATTTTTTCATCATTACTAAAGGCTTCTTTAATCCGTTCAATAGCTTTGCTTATTTCCGGAAAAAGAAACGGATTGTTTAATTGATTTAAACTGGGATTCAAAAAATCTTCAATCTCTTTAGCCTCTTTCAATCCTCGATTGATCAGAAGCTGTGCTATAGTGGGATCAAGTTGAAACTGATGTACAATACTTCCATTTAAGCCATTATTTTTTTGAGAAATTATCCACTTTATTTTATTCAACCTCTTTCTTCTCTGTTTCTTCAATCAGGGATATATATAATATTGATATACCCATAAATATATGTTTAATATTTTTACTTTTTCTTTTTTTGTACTTTTTTTGTACTTTTTAATTGTTTTTCTTTTTCAACTTGACCGGATTGTATTCCTGACTGAAAGGATATTTTTCCTTTTTTCTTTAATTCCAAAAGTAAAGGCCCTGCCATACAGATAGAAGAATAGGTACCTGCTACAATACCAATTAATAGAACAAAAGCGAAATCAGACAAAGTACCGCCAAAGAAATATAATGCCAGAACAGGTAATAAGGTAGTTATGGCTGTATTGATTGTCCTGGTTAATGATTGGTTGACACTCAAATCGATCATTTCTTCTAGAACAGAACGAGTTTTTAATTTTATATTTTCTCGCAACCGATCAAAAATAACAATAGTGTTATTCAATGAATAACCAACAATTGTTAAGATAGCCGCAATAATGGGTATGGTAATTTCCTTCTGTAATACTGAAAGTATTCCCAGGGCAATCAAAACATCATGTCCCAGGGCAATAATAGAAGTAATTGCATATCTAAATTCAAATCTTACCGTTATATAAAGGATAATACCAATAAAAGCAAAAATAATGGCAAGAATGGCTAATTGTTTTAGAGATTCACCAATAACAGGACCAACCATTTCCATTTTTAATACTTCGAATGAACCAACCTGGTTTTCGATTATTTCCAGCATTTCCTCGCGCTGCTGAAGTTCTGTTTCACCTGTGCGAATTACAAATTCATTACCTGTAAGTGATTGAATGGTACTACTCCCTAAATCTAACTCCTCCAGCACATTCCTGATATCTGCAACAGAGGCACTTTCTTCGAAGTCTATTTGCAATAGCGTTCCACCTGCAAAATCAATGCCATAATTAAATCCTTGTAACAACAATGAAATAATGCCTATTAGAATAATGGCACCAGAAATTTGATAGAATTTTTTTCTTTTTGAAACGAATTTAATGTTCGTATTTTTGATGATTTCCATGAATATTCCTCCAATATGCTATCTTAGACCAAAGCGTTTTTCTTAAAACGTTGCCCCATTAACTCCAGAATTAACTTAGTTACTACAATTGCGGTAAACATACTGACTACAATTCCTATACTTAAGGTTACAGCAAAACCTCTGATGGGGCCTGTACCAAAATAAAGAAGGGTAATTGCAGCAATCAAGGTGGTAATATTTGCATCCAGAATCGTTCTAAATGCCTTTGAAAAGCCAGCTTCAATAGAAGCCCTGAATGTTTTCTCCATTTCAAGCTCTTCCTTTATCCTCTCAAAAATAAGGATGTTGGCATCAACCGCCATCCCGATGGTCAGGATAATCCCGGCAATACCTGGCAAGGTTAGTGTGGCATTTAGAATTGCCAGCCCTCCCATAACTAAGAGTAAACATACTAATAAAGCTAAATCTGCAACCAGTCCGAATCCTTTATAGAAAATGACCATGAATATTAGAATCAATGCCAAACCTACTAATCCTGCTTTCAGGCCACGATCAATAGAGTCTTTTCCAAGAGTAGGTCCAACTGAACGGTTTTCTAAAATTTTAACCTCTACAGGGAGGGCTCCGCTTCTTAACAATAAAGCCAGTCTTTGGGCTTCTTCTACAGTAAATTGGCCCGAAATAGAAGCCTGGCCATCAGGAATTGTTTCTTGCACCACAGGAGCGGATATTTCTTCTCCATCCAGGGTGATAGCCAAAACTTTCCCTACATTTCTCATAGTTGCCTGTTCAAATAGCCTGGCTCCTTCTTCATCAAATTCTAATACTACATTGGATCTCCCAAAACGATCATAAGAAGCCTGGGCATTTTTCAAATAAGCACCTGTTAACAATGTTTCGCCACTTTCATTTTTGAACTCCAACAAGGCAGTCTTCCCGATAAGTCCTTCTGCCTCCTGAGGGTCATCCATGCCTGGTAACTGAACTAAAATTCTTCTTTCTCCCTGACGTTGAATAACAGGTTCTTTTACACCTTCGGGATCAATCCGGTTGCTAATAATCTCCAGTACCCGATTTACCGCATCACTGTCTACCGGAGCATTGGGAGTATCTACTGCCTCCAACACAATATGAGATCCACCCTGCAAATCAAGACCAAGGTTGATATTTTTTTCTAAAGGGAAAGCATAAAAAATGGCTATACCGATTACCAGGATAATCATCACTAATCTGATCATTCTTAATTGCTTCATATACAAACAACTCCTTTAAAGTAAATAAAAGTAAGAATAATTTTCTATCTATTAATTTTTTAACCAAATATTTTGTAATATCTAAAAGAGCAATCAGTTTTTAATTGTGTAATAGAAATCTTCAAGATTTTAAGACAAAATACCTTATGATTATAATATTGAATGAATTTCTTTGTCAATTTATATCTAAGACAAAAATAGATATTTTCGGGAAATAGCTACTTCTTTTTGTTATACTGAAATTATTTTCTTTTTAAATATTTTTAAACACGAAGAAAGGCAGGTTTGGTAACCTGCCTTATCATTTTTTTTTATATTGTTGTTTCTTAAAAACTATTTTTCTCTTTTTGAGCCAATAGCATTTCTGGTTGTATTAATTTTAATATCTTTGGAGATTTCTAAAGTGAATACATCACCTTTTATATCCCTTATAACACCATATATACCGCCTATAGTAATTACCTTATCACCAATTTTTAAGCTTTCTAGCATTTCTTTATGTTTTTTCTGTCTTTGTTGTTGTGGGCGTATTAGAATAAAATAAAAAATGGCAAATATAATAATTAAAGGCAAAAATTGCTGAATACTTTGAGACATTT
>CAYWJZ010000026.1:8371-10863 GCA_964458635.1 uncultured Atribacterota bacterium | reverse complement strand
TGTGGTAAAATAATTGGTAAGTACCAAGCAAAAGAAGGAGGGTTTATATGAAAATTTTAGTTTGCACAGATGGATCGGAATCCAGCCAGAGAGCCTTGAAAGAGGCTGCGGTAATAGCCCAGGGATGTAATGTGGAGGAAGCAGCTGTACTTCATGTTCATGATCCTGCTGTTGATGCAACTTTCCCCTATCATGAAAGTATTACAGCTGAACAAATGGAAAACTTTGAAAAGATGATGGAAGAGAACAAAAAAGAGAGCGAAAAGATATTGTCTAAAGCTGCAAAATTTTTAGAAAATAAAAATATAAGAACCCGGACAATCTTAAAAGAAGGGCATCCTTCCCATACTATCGTTAATGTCGCAAAAGAGGGAGGGTTTGATATGATTGTCCTGGGCAGCAGAGGTCTTGGAGGATTAAAGAAATTTTTCCTGGGAAGTGTCAGTAATGCAGTAGTGCAGGAGGCAGAAAACTGCAGTGTGCTGGTTGTAAAATAAAGTTAACTCTTAGACAGATAAATATATAATCCAGAGCCCGGCCTGATGGCCGGGCTTATTACCATGTTTAGATTGCCAGTGGAATGCAGGTGAGCAAAAATGAAGCTTGACAGTATTACCTTATCTTCTGTTACTTCTGAAGTTAAAGAAAAAACAATACCCGGGAAAATTGTGGATGTTTATCAGCTCAGCAAGTATGAAATATTACTGGTTTTGAAAAAAAATAAGTCTTTTGGAAAACTCTTTTTTTCCGTCCGGCCGGACAGGATGGCATTTTTCCTGAGTGATTCCCCTCTTCCGTCAGAGAATTTCACCTCCCTGTTTTTTAACCAGCTGAAAAACTGGGTTCAGGGTGGTATGTTGCTGGATATTGAGCATTACCAATTTGACCGCATCATCAAACTTTACATTCAGCCTTATAATAAATTCGGGGCACCAAAAGAATATCAGCTGATTATTGAGTTTATGGGCAAACACAGTAATGTTGTACTGATAGATGAGCATAATATCATCAAAGCTGCCTTGAAACAGGTTGGTTCAGAGGTTAACCGTTATCGGGAGGTAAAAGCAGGTATCCCTTATGTCTATCCACCCAAACAGGAGAAGGCAAATCCCCTGATAGTAACCAGGCAAAATTTTATGGATATGCTCTCAGAAGCTAAAAATTCGGACAGCACGGGATATTTATGGCAATTTTTCCAGCAGTATTTTAACGGGTTGGGTATTAAAAGCTCGAAAGAGATTGTTGCTGCCATGGATTTCCCTTCAGGGCAGAATTTAAAGCAGATCACTGAAGATATCTGGCCTGAACTGTGGAATAAGTTTTCCGGACTCAGGCAAAAAATTATTAATAATAACCTTTCTCCCCGGGTATTGATTGACCAAGAAAGCAATAAAGTGATTGACTATTCCCTGCTCTGCCCGGTGAGCCAACAGCAGAACATCATGAGCCTGCCCTTTGAAGAGACTTCCTCTTGTCTGGAATTTATCTTTAACCGTCTGAGAGAAGAAGATAAAAAGCAGAATTTATACCATACCATCAAGAAGGTATTAAAGAAAAATATCAAAAAATCAGCAGAGAAAGAACGTTTCTTCCAGGGTAGAAAAAGAGAGATTGAAAATTGTGAAGAGTATAAAAAGAAGGGTGAATTAATTAAGGCTAATTTGTGGAATATCAAGCCCGGTACCCGGCAAATAACCATGGTTGACTATACCGATAAACACCAGGCTGAAATTACCGTAAACTTAAATCCGGACTTAACTCCCATGCAAAATGCTGAGAACTATTTTCAGAAATACAAAAAACTGCAGCAAAACCGGGAGGCAATTGAAAAACAAGCCAGGGAAAATCAGAAGTCTTATAACCGGTTAAAAAATATTCAAAAAAAACTGACTGAGAACAGTAATTCGCTGGAAGAACTATCTGCACTGTATGACCAGTTAGTTAAATTGGGTTATATCAAAAAGGAAAAGAATGGTTCGGCAAAACGAAAAACAGACCAGGGTCCGGCTATCAGCAAGTTTTTATCACCGGATGGATGGTCTATCCTGGTCGGTAAAAATAACCGGCAGAATGAATATATCCTGAGGCATCTATCTTCCGGAAACGATTTCTGGTTACATAATTTGACCAGACCGGGAGGCCATGTGATTATTAAAAATCATAAGAATCTGGACAGCCCTCCTCATTCCACCCTGCTCTTTGCTGCCCGCCTGGCGGCTTTTTACAGCAAAAGCAAGGATAAGGAAAATGTCCTTATTATCTATACCCAGAGAAAATATGTCAGAAAAGCAAAAGATTCCAAAATGGGGAAGGTAATCTACTCCAATGAGAAAACTATTGCTATTGAGACCAACCATAATGAAACCAAACAAGAGATTCAGCGCATGCTGGTCACCTGATAAGGGGGAAGGTCAAAGAAGGCAAGAGATTTGTTCCCTTATATCTTCGGGTAGAGGTGAGGTAAAGCTCATTACCTCATTAGTTGCGGGATG
>CAYWJZ010000026.1:0-8271 GCA_964458635.1 uncultured Atribacterota bacterium | reverse complement strand
TCTATAGATATTTTCTCCCCTTCCTTTAAAAGATGGCTGGGCTTTACCTCTTTTCCGTCTACCAGGATCTTGCCCAGACTAATAAGCTCCTTTATCCTGCTTCTGGACAGCTCAGTAATCTGATTTTGAGAAAGAAAAACATCAATTCGAATATTTTCTTTTTCTGAATAGAGGATTTCTTTTTCTTTAAACATTTCTTTATTCTTCCTGCTCTTCTTCTGGCAGCTCATCTTCTGGCAGTTCATCTTCCTTATGAAATAAAAAATGAATAATAAGCAGAAAAAGGCCGATATTAAGAGCCGAATCGGCAATATTGAAAATCGGCCAGATGCGAAAATCCAGAAAATCAATAACACTGCCAATTCGCAGACGGTCTATCATATTCCCCAAAGAACCTCCCAGGATAAATATCAGGGAAAAAAAGACCAGTTTGTTTTTCTGGGCAATTTTCTTACGCAATAAAAATACAATCAGCAGAATCACAATTATGCCGATTGTCACAAATACTGTATTGGGAAATTTCAACAGCCCAAAGGCGGAATTGGGATTATGAATATAGGTCAGGTGAAAAATCCCTTTAATGACCGGGATGGATTGCATTAAATCCATATTCATCTGTACCCAGATCTTGGTTACCTGATCCAGCAAAGTAACCAAAAAAACACCGATTACAAAATACATTCTTTTCTCCATTTCCATTATAAATCATTTTTATGATTAAATTTTAGATCTTCAGTTAGCAGTAAATAAGATCACTATTTAGCATAGCACATTTATTGCTGACTGCTTTCATTTAATACCGTAACACATTTATGACAAATGGTAGGATATTCGCTATCCTGCCCGATAGTTTCAGAATAACACCAGCATCTCTCACATTTCTCTCCTGGTGCTTTTTTGATTACAATGGAAAGTTCGGGAACATCCTCTCCCTTAAATACATTTTCACCGGCAATATCTATATCCTGGTTGAAAAGCTCGACTTTAGAAACAATAAAGATTGTTTCCAGTTTTTCCTTAAATTGGCTCAGGTATTTATACAGTTTCTCATCTGTGGTGTAAATATCCACCTGTGCCTGCAGGGCATTCCCTATCTGCCCGCCTTTTCGGGAAATTTCCAGTGCTTTTAAGATATCTTTTCTCACAGCCAGAAGCTTACCCCATTCTTCTTCCATTTTGCTCTGAACCATTTTCTGATCCACCTGTGGCCAGGGAGCGAGAAAGACACTCTCTTCTTTTTTCGCTATTTTGTTTAAATTTTGCCAGACCTCTTCTGCCGTAAAGCTCAGTACCGGAGCTATCAATCGGGTTAATTCACTGACAATTTTATAGAGGACGGTCTGGGCACCTCTTCTCTGGGCTGAGTCAGCATTTAAAACATAAAGCCGGTCTTTAATAATATCCAGGTAAAAGGAGCTTAAATTAAGGGTACAGAAATTATGAATATCATGATACATGGTATGAAATTCATAATTCTCATAATTATCACTGGTTCTTTGGACTAAATCCTGGAATTGGCTTAAGATAATCCGGTCAATATCCTCCAGCTGTTCATAAGGAACATTATTTTTTTCCGGATGAAAATCATATAAATTTCCCAGGATAAAACGGGAAGTATTTCTGATCTTCCGGTAGATTTCCACCAGCTGTTTGATTATTTTTCTGGATATTCTCACATCTCTCCTGTAGTCGGAAGAGGCAACCCACAATCTCAGAATATCTGCACCATACTGGTCAATAACCTCCTGTGGAGGTATCACATTCCCGACGGATTTAGACATTTTTCTGCCTGCTTCATCAACAATAAATCCATGGGTCAAGACTGCCTTGTAGGGAGCCTGGTCAAAACTGGCAACAGCGGTCAGAAGGGAGGTTTGAAACCACCCGCGATGTTGATCAGATCCTTCCAGATATAATTCACAGGGCCAATGCAGATCTTCTCGACTTTTCAATACTGCCGCATGACTGCAGCCGGAATCAAACCAGACATCCATGATGTCGGTTTCTTTTGCAAATTTACCCCCTTTACAGTGAGGGCAACAGAAGTCTGCGGGTAAAATATCCTCTGGATTCATCCCAAACCAGGCATTGGAACCCTTTTCCTTAAATAATTTTTTAACTATCTCGATAGTCTCTGGAGTAATAACAATTTCTCCACACTCTTGGCAATAAAAAGCAGGAATAGGCACACCCCACACCCTTTGCCGTGAGATACACCAGTCTGTTCTTTCTGCTACCATACTGTATATTTTCTCTTTTCCCCAGCGGGGAATCCATTGTACCTGGTTGATGGCTTCCAGGGATTTATCCCTGAATTTGTCAACAGAGACAAACCATTGCTCGGTAGCCCGGAAAAGAATCGGACTCTTGCAACGCCAGCAATGAGGATAAGAATGTTTTATTTTACCGGATCCCAAAAGATGCCCTTTTTCATGCAATGCTTCCATTACTTTCTTATTACCCTCCCGGTAATCCAATCCATTAAAGGGACCGGAATCTTCGTTCAGCCTGCCTTTGCTGTCCAATACTGAAACAATAGGTAGTTTGTATTTCATGCCGATTTCATAGTCTTCCTGGCCGTGCCCGGGAGCGGTATGTACACAACCTGTCCCTTCATCCAGCGTGACATGTCTCCCCAGGATAATGAGAGAATCTCTATCCAATAAGGGATGTCTTGCTTTGATGCCTTCAAAAAGACTGCCTTTTTTTTCAGCAAGAACCTGGTATGAATCAATCCCCGTTTTCTGCATAACCTCTTCTACCAGCTTGGAGGCCATAATCAGATACCCCTGTTCGGTTTTTACCAGACTGTATTTAAAATCCGGATGCAGAGTTATGGCGAAATTACCGGGTATAGTCCAGGGGGTTGTTGTCCAGATAACCATATAAGTCTCTTCCGGCTTGGCTTCAGGAAATATGGAACTTATATCATCAATCAGCTTAAACTTTACGTAAATGGAAGGACTTTCTTCATCACTGTATTCAATCTCAGCAGCAGCCAATGCCGTCTCACAGGATGGACACCAGAATACTGCTTTCAAACCTTTGTAAATGTAGCCATGCTCATACATCTTGCCAAATACATCAATCTGTTTTTCCTCATATTCCGGTAAAAAAGTTAAATAAGGATTTTCCCAATCGGCGATAACTCCTAATCTCTGGAATTCTTCTCTTTGAATATCGATATATTTCTTGGCATATTCCTGGCATTTTTCCCGTAGTTTTACATGGTCAATATCATTAAGAGTGACATTCAAATCCCGGCTGACTTTGTGCTCAATAGGCATACCATGGGTATCCCAGCCCGGTACATAATATGAATTAAAACCCTTCATCCATTTGTATTTGGGAATAATATCTTTCAATATTTTATTATAGGCAGTTCCTATATGAATATTACCATTGGCATAAGGTGGTCCATCATGTAGAATAAACTTTTCCCTATCCCGGTATTTCTCTAATAACTTTTTGTCTAATTTCATATTCTGCCAGAATTCAAGTGTTCTGGGCTCTTCTTTGGGTAGATTTGCTTTCATTGAAAACTCAGTTTTTGGTAAATTAAGTGTTGCTTTAAAGTCCATAATGTATTCTCCTCTTGTCTTATAATTATAAATAAAAACAATTTAAAACCATTTCTTTAAAATAAAAAACCCCTTGCCTGTTAAAGGGCAAGAGGTTAATGTTTCCTGCGGTACCACCTTCATTTGTTATTATCTTTTTGTTTATTTCTAAATCTGATAATAACCTCTATGAAAGAAATAAAGAAATATTCTTTCATCTTCAGCTATATCGGGGCAACCGTTTTGACTTACTGTTTTATTCAGTCAAAATTTTAAGAGGTGATTTTTGGTAAATAATCATTTACCTACTCTTCCTCTTTTTATTTCCTCTAACGGAATATTTATAATCTATTTCCAAAAGATATTATCATTCTTTTTGCAAAGAGTCAACGAAAATTTCTGTTTCTGTAACGATATTCACTATACCTTAAAAACCTTCGTTGCCCTGATCCTCTTTTTCCTGGTCAGGCATGTTTGCTGAACTGTTTTCTTCATTAGAAGATATTCTCGTTTTGAGATCTTCAATTGTTCTATCCTCAATATAGCTGTTTCCTGGTTTTTCCGGCTCCTGAGTAATCTCTTCATCCAGCATACGCATCTGCAGCTGTAAGGTATTTTTTAATTTTTCCAGAATAAGGTATCTCCTTTTTTTGAGTGCCTCGATTTCATTATTTAGATCATATATATCCTGTTTTGCCTGTTGTTTTATCTTTTCAGCCTCTATTTTGGCATTATCGATCATCGTCTGGGCTTCTTTTTGGACATTTTCTTTAATATTTGAGGCACTTTGCTGGGCATTAACCAGTGCACTCCTTAAAGTCTCATCCATTTTGGAATATTCTTCCAGTCTGGATTTAAGCCTTTCTATTTCTTCTTTCAGTTTTACGTTTTCATTGAGCAAATCCTCATAATCCTTGGCAATACGATCCAGGAAATTATCAACTTCTTCTTCATTGTATCCCCTGAATGATCTTGCGAACTGCTGTTGCTCAATATCCATTGGAGTAATTTTCATTCATTGTCCTCCTTGTAATTGCTCTCTGTTTTCGCTTTGATTAAGCGATTATTTTCTGTCGACAAATTAATAAACTAAATTAACAATCAATCTTACTAAGGCTGTTCTCAATAAATTAAGTAAAAAATACACAATAATAGGAGACAAATCAATTCCCATTCCGCCCAGGGGCAGAATAACCCGAAATGGCGCAAGTACGGGTTCGGTTAATTGATAAATTAGCCTGACGATAGGGTTTGTACGATCAACCGGAAACCATGATAAAAATATTCTGGCCAAAATTATATAACTGTATATTCTAAACAAATTATTAATGATATTAATGATTAGATACATTTTATTTTCTATCCTTTTTCTTTTCCTTCTTTTTCTTCTTCTTCTTGCCTAATTTTTTGTTTAATTCTTTCCCCGTTTACAATATAGACAACTCTTTCTGCTAAATTTTTCGCATGGTCTCCAATCCTCTCTAAGTTTTCGGCAATAAATATCATATGAATAGCCCTGCTGATGGTATGGGGGTCTTCCAGCATATAGGTAAGCAATTCACGAAATATTTGCTGATATAGCTGGTCAACCAGCTCATCTTTTTTCCAAACCGATTTTGCCAGTTCAACATCTCCTCTGAGATAAGCATCCAGGCTTTCCTCTAACATAGTTTGAGTTATTTCTGCCATTCTCGGTATGTCTATGAGTGGTTTTACCAGTGGTTTAGATGATAAATACTGGCTTGCTCCGGCAATATTACCTGCACGGTCACCCACCCTTTCTAGTTCAGAAATGGTCTTCATCGCACTGGTTATAATGCGTAACTTTTTGGATACCGGGTGTTTCAAGGCAATCAGCTGCAGACAGTGTTCTTCAATATCCAATTCCAAACGGTCAATCTTCTCATCATTGTCTATCACCTGTTGTGCCAGTTGTTGATCCTTGTTAACAAGAGAATCTATTGCCTCTTTTAGAGAGTCCTTGACCAATTTTGACATATTAATCAGATTATCTCGTAAATCAGCAAGATCAACATTAAAAATTGTTACTAATTCTTTATCACTATTATTTTTTTGATTCATTGTTGGTTTATTTCCTATAAAAAGATTTAAAAAAGCAAAGTATAACAACTTTCATATAATATAACAAAAATAACCCTTTTTTTCAATTAATTTAAAAAGGTTATTATAGAAGGTATATAAGAGAAGGCAGGTATTAATTATATTTATCTTATTTTACTTTTTTGTACATAGCGTTCAATCTTTTTTTTCATTTCTTGTATTTTTTCTTCACTATACGGAATGGTATTTTTCAGGGATTGATCTAGCATATCTTCTGACTGGATAAATTTCTGCAAGACATATCTCTGTGCTCCTTTTATTTCCCGGGCAATATCTACTATTGAATTACTGTTATGCAATTCGGGGATAACAGTCGTACGAAATTCATACTCAATTCCGGCATTCATAATCAATTGAAGGCTTTTCTTTATTTTTTCAACAATATTTTTGTAGTTGACTCCGATTGCTTTTCGGTATTCATCAGGACAGAGGCAATTTTTTATATCCATGGCAATATAATCAACCAGATCTTCTTTAAGCAGATCTTCCAGCATTTCAGGGTAACTACCATTGGTATCCAATTTTACCTTCAGTTGACGATCTTTGATTGTTTTAAGAAATTCCGGCAGATCTTCATAGAGGGTTGGCTCTCCGCCGCTTAAACAAATTCCATCAAGAAAAGGCTTTTGTTTCTCAAAGAATAACAGTAAATCTTTTTTCGAAATAGCAGCTAAATCCTGGGGGCTTTCAACCAATTCTGTATTATAACAAAAAGGGCAACGAAAATTACAACCACCAACATAGAGGGTTGACACAATCATTCCTTCCCAGTCAATCAGTGATGTTTTAATTATTTTCTTGATTTTAATGTTTTTTTTAGCTTGATATTTTCTCTTTAATATTGTCAAACTCGGGTACCACGCCTCTCCAGGCTTCCATTTCTTTATTGTCCTTATCTACCAATATAACGGAAGGAGTACTCATAACATTCATCATACATGCTTCAGATAAACCTTCTATGGTATCGATATTACAATACTGAACTTCAATTTTTTCTTTAACCATTTCACCTATTTTTTTTGCCTTCGGACAATTAGGGCAATTTTCTTTCCAGAATATTTTTAATTTCATTTGTTTTCAATCCCTTCTTCGCTTGGAATTTTTTACACAACCTGATAATTTCCAGATTTTCTATCCTTTAATTCTCCAATTTTATTCTTGTTCCAGTTATTAACTTTACTGTAATAACCAACAATTCTGGTAATTCCGTAGACATTATCGCTATGACAATAAGAACAAAAATCCAATAACCCGCGGCTTACTTTCTTACATTGCTGGCAAACGGTAAATTCAGGGGAAATGGTAAGCTGTGCTGCAAGAGTATTTTCCCAAACCTTGGATAGTAAGTTAAAGATACTTTCCGCTGGTGGCTTTTTCTCACCGACAAAGGCATGAATAATTGCACCGCTCTTGATTAAGGGATGAAATTTACTCTGTTTAATAATTCTCGAAATTAAATCCATATCCGCCGCGGCAGCAAAATGAATGCTATTGGTATAGTAACACTCATCATCCGAGATACTTCCTTTAATTACTTTTTTGCTTTCCGGAAACTCTCTTAAGTCAATCTTGGCCAACCTGCCTGCAGCGCTTTCCGCCGGAGATTCTTCCAATGATAAATTCATTTTGTATTTCTTCCCATACTCATTACATTTAAGATGCAGGAAAGAAACAGTTTTCAATCCCCAGGAATAGGCCTCCTCATTCTCATGAAGCTGAGAATTTGTTAAACATTGTATTGCTTCATTTAATCCGATAAGTCCAACCAGATAGGTTCCTTTTTCCAGATCAACATAGGGTTCCCCATCAGGACTGATTTTGCCAATCTGCCATAATGGCCCTTCAGGTGAAATCATCATTTGTTTCAGGAATTTTTTCTTATCCTGATGAGCCTTGACTGCCAATTTTAGAGTAGATTCGATCTGTTGAAAAAAACTGTCAAACAATTTCTGACGATCTTTTGTTTTAAATCTGGAATTATTCTCTTTAATTGTCCTGTAGGCACATTGGGGAAGGTTTATTGTTACATTTTGTATACCTGAAAATCTCAGTTTTTCCGGTTTTTCCATCATTTCCTGATCAGTAATTTCATTTTTCAATCTACAGCAGGCAGAAAGGGTAACACCATCCCGGTCAAAAATAAAATAAGGTGTACCATTTTTAGAGGCAATCTGGCAGGCATAGCGCAGTAATTCAAGTTCCTCCCGATCCCGGAAAGATTCTTCATTAATATGGAGATCCATTTTGGGAAAGGCAAATACTTTCCCGTTTGAGTCCCCCTTTTCCCAGACTTCCATTAAAACTTTGAGAAATTTTTGAGCTTCCGGTTTGTAGTCCTGATAAGTTTTACCGGTATATTTGCCACCGGGACCAATAGCCGGTACTTCCTTTAGATGGTCGGGAATTCCTAAATGTACATTGAAATCCAAAAACAGGCTTTGCCCTCCCCGGGAAAAAGCATTCTGGGAACCGCTAAAAATAAGGTATTGCGCTTCCTGCTTCATTTCTTCATAAGACATCCCCACAAGGTAGGGGGCATAGAAGATATTGAGATAGGCAATACCTAAGGCTCCTGCATAATAAGCCTGCA
>CAYWJZ010000025.1:0-11062 GCA_964458635.1 uncultured Atribacterota bacterium | reverse complement strand
GGAATGTAGCTTTGCGTTATGAGGATGATCTATATAATGGTAGATTTGAGTATGATTTTTACAGTTCTTCTGTAGTCTGGCTATGGATAGGAGCCGGTTTAGAATACCAGGAAAAAGATTATGATCCCTTTCTGCATACCCGTTTGCAGATAGATTTTAACAAAATTCGGTTTAATTATGGTATACAAAGTCATCTTTTTGACTTGAAGGATTGGAAAGAAAACAAAAAAGAAATAGTTTATAAAGTAAATAAAAGACTATCTTTTAACTGGCAAATACCTAACCGAATTGGCTTTAGCCTGTATTGGTAGTTGTCACACACTCTGCCGGTTCTTTTGACAACTTCTGCTTGAAAAGCAAATATTGAAACTATCTTATAACCTTCATCCAATGCTGTTTTCAATGCTATTGATTTGGGTGAAATCCGGGTATAGTGGGAACCTTTCCTATTAACAGGCACTCGATATCGATAATAGTATTGTCTAAATCGATATAAACATATTTGAAAGTATTTTAAAAAAATATTTGACATAAACAAAATATTTGTTTATTATTATTTTTAAAATTAATATTTTTAAATAGGGAAAAAATTAAGTTTATCTTTTTTATTAGAGAGAGATATGGTTTGGTGAAAATATCTTAGTTAAAGATAACCGAAAAGAAGCCCGTAATAAATAGCATAGTTAGCTTTATTAACCAATATGAGTGGGATAAGTTACTTATCCAATTCCAGGTGGCACCGCGAGATTTAATCTCGTCCTTTAAAGGCTAAATATAGCCGGAAGGGCGAGATTTTTTTAGATGTAAACCTGGAGCTTTGCAAGATAAAAAACTTATCCAAGGTGGGTGGCACCGCGAGAATATTTATTATCAATCTCGTCCCTGTGGATAATTTAGATTAATTATCCGGGACGAGATTTTTTTATTTTCCTATTTGGAGGGATATTAGTATGGATGATAATAACAAAAAAGTCAAATTAATACTAGAAGATGGAACTGTTTTCCAGGGAAATGTCTTTGGTGCAAAAAAAGAGACAATAGGAGAGGTTGTTTTTAATACCGGGATGGTTGGTTATCCTGAAAGCCTGACCGATCCTTCCTATACCGGGCAGATACTGGTTATGACTTATCCCTTGATTGGAAATTATGGTGTTCCGTTTAAGGAAAGAGGAAATCAACTTTTAAAAAACTTTGAGTCAGAGAAGATTCATATTAGAGGATTGATTGTTACAGATTATTCAAAAAATTATTGTCATTGGAATGCCGAAAAATCATTAGCGGAGTGGTTGGAAGAGAATGAAATTCCCGGAATATTTGGGATAGACACACGAAAGTTAACTAAAAAATTAAGAAGAACAGGAACGATGCTAGGGAAGATTATCTATGATACGGATGATAATAGAATTGGATTAATGGATCCTAATAAAATTAACCTGGTGAAAGAGGTAAGTGTTAAAAAGCCAATTAGATATGAAAAAGGCGAAAAAAGAATAATTATAGTTGATTGCGGTGTAAAAAATAGTATAATTCAAGCATTTCTAAAGAGAAATATTACTATAATAAGGGTGCCCTGGGATTATGATTTTTTGCAGGAAAAAGCCGATGGTATCATTATTTCCAATGGTCCGGGAGATCCTAAACAATGCAGACAGACCATAGAATATATTCAAAAGGCTTTTGCCAGCAATATCCCTATTCTGGGTGTATGTCTAGGCTCCCAGATATTGGGATTGGCCGCCGGAGCAGATACCTATAAACTAAAATATGGTCACAGAAGCCAAAATCAGCCTTGTATGGAAGTGGGGACCAACCGCTGTTACATTACTTCACAAAATCACGGATATGCCATTGATTCTGCTACGTTAAGAGAGGATTGGAGAGAATGGTTTTTTAATCAAAACGACCATACAAATGAAGGCATTATACATATGTCCAGACCTTTTTTTGGAACACAATTTCATCCCGAAGCCTCGCCGGGTCCGGATGATACGGAATTTATTTTTGATATGTTTTTGAGGGTAATATCATGATGATTAAAAGTAAGAAATACAAAAAAGTTTTAATTTTAGGTTCAGGAGCAATCAAGATTGGTGAAGCCGGTGAATTTGATTACTGTGGCAGCCAGGCAATTAAGGCATTAAAAGAGGAGGATATTCAAGTAATATTGGTAAATCCGAATATTGCTACTGTTCAAACATCCGAGTATATGGCTGATAAAATTTATTTTCTACCGGTTAATGCCTATTTTGTAGAAAAAGTGATAGAAAAAGAGAGGCCAGAGGGTGCGCTTTTGGGATTTGGGGGACAAACTGCATTGAATGTAGGAATTGACCTATTTAAAAAAGGTATTTTAAGTAAATACAAAGTTGCCGTTTTAGGTACTTCGGTTGAGGCTATTCAGGCTTCAGAAGACCGAAAAATCTTTAGCAAAAAATTAAAATCAATAAATCTTGAAATTCCCCGGAGTAATGCTGTAAGTAATGTAAAAGAAGCTCTCAGTACCGCAAAAGATTTAGGTTATCCGGTAATGTGTAGAATCGCCTATGCTCTTGGCGGTTTAGGTTCGGGTATCGCGTATAACAGCAAACAACTACAAAACATTGCCGAAAAAGCATTTTCTTATACCGAACAAATTCTAATAGAGGAATGTATCTGCGGTTGGAAAGAAATTGAATATGAGGTTGTAAGGGACTGTTATGATAACTGCATTACTGTCTGCTCTATGGAGAATGTAGATCCCATGGGAATCCACACCGGTGAAAGCATTGTTGTTGCCCCGGTTCAAACCCTTAGCTCTTCTGAAAATTTTAAACTAAGGTCTGTTGCTATTAAACTAGTCAGACATTTAGGTATTGTTGGTGAGTGCAATGTTCAATTTGCCCTTGACCCAAATTCTGAAAATTATAGAGTTATTGAAGTTAATGCCAGATTAAGCCGAAGTTCAGCACTGGCTTCTAAAGCAACCGGTTATCCTTTGGCTTTTATTGCCGCCAAGCTTTCTTTGGGGTACGGACTGACCGATTTAAAAAATATCATTACTGAGGTAACATCCGCCTGCTTTGAGCCTGCCCTGGACTATGTTGTGCTTAAATACCCCCGCTGGGATTTGGAAAAATTTAAAAGAGTCAGTACACACATCGGTTCTGAGATGAAATCAGTAGGCGAGGTAATGGCAATTGGGAGAAGCTACGAAGAAGTTTTACAAAAAGCAATACGTATGCTGGATACGGGAATGAATGGGCTTGTTTGTAATAATAAGATTGAATTTGAAAATCTAAAAAAAGAAATGAAAAAACCTACTGATAAAAGAATGTTTGCCATAGTGAAAGCAATTGAAAATGGTTACTCAATTGAAGAAATTCATCAACTTACTAAAGTTAACCCCTGGTTTCTTTATAAGATGAAAAATATTTCCGATACAAAGGCGAGATTAGCCAAATATCCGTTTGGAAAATTGCCCTCATCCCTACTGAAAGAGGCAAAATTAGAAGGCTTTTCAGATTACCAGATTGCTTTATTAACCAAGACAGATGAGTTAACTGTTCGCAAGGGAAGGAAAAAATTGGGAATAGTGCCTTATGTAAAACAGATAGATACCCTGGCTGCAGAATATCCGGCAAAAACTAACTATCTTTATCTTACCTATCATGGTGAAGAAGATGATTTGAACTTTAAAGAGAAAGAACAGGTTATTGTTTTGGGAGGTGGACCATATCGGGTTGGGTCATCTGTTGAATTTGATTGGTGTTGTGTTAATTCGGTCAGGACTTTAAAAAAATTAAACTATAATACCATTATGATTAATTATAATCCGGAAACTGTAAGTACTGATTATGATATTTGTGATAAATTGTATTTTGATGAACTCACCTTTGAAAAAATCTTTGATATATATGAAAAAGAAAATCCTCTGGGAATAATCGTATCCATGGGAGGACAAATACCTAATAATCTAGCAGTCAAATTCTACCAGGCAGGAGTTAAGATATTGGGAACAGATCCGTCCAAGATAGATATGGCTGAAGATCGTCATAAATTTTCCCGTCTGCTTGATGAACTGCAGATAGATCAGCCAATCTGGGAGGAATTAACCAGTTTGGAAGAGGCTGAAAAATTTGCTGAAAGAGCTGGATACCCGGTTATGATTCGTTCCAGTTATATTCTTAGTGGTGCGGCCATGAGTATTGCTTTAAATAAAAGGGAATTAAAAAAGTATCTAAAAAAGGCCTCAAGTATCAGTGCTGACCATCCGGTAGTAGTGAGTAAATTTATTGTTAATGGCAAAGAGATTGAAGTTGATGCTGTTGCAAATAAAGGAGAATTGACCTGTTTTGCTATTTCGGAACATATTGAAAATGCGGGAGTTCATTCCGGAGATGCCTCGATTGTATTGCCGCCCCAAAGAACCTATCTAGAGACATTGCGGAAAATCAAAGTCGTTACAGGAAAGATTGCCAAGTCATTACAGATAAGTGGCCCATTTAATATTCAGTTTATTGCTAAAGACAATAAAATTAAGGTTATTGAATGCAATTTAAGATCTTCCAGGAGTTTTCCTTTTGTTTCCAAGGTTACAAAATTGAATTTTATTGACCTGGCAACCAGAATTATCATGGGAGAAGAGGTTCCAGAGATTAATTTTTCATTCTTTGATTTAGACTATGTAGGTGTAAAGGCTCCTCAATTTTCATTCTCAAGATTAAAGGGTTCTGACCCGGTCTTAGGAGTTGAGATGGTCTCAACAGGAGAGGTCGCCTGTCTGGGCGATGATTTTAATGAGGCATTATTAAAGAGTCTTATTTCAGTGGGATTCAAATTACCCAAAAAGACAATTCTCTTATCTACCGGTCCCTTAGAAAGTAAGGTTGATTTCTTGGAAAGCACTAAGGTGCTTAGGCAGTTGAATTATAAATTCTACGCTACCGGAGGAACAGCGAATTTTATGAAAGAAAATGGGATAGAATCAGAGGTACTTCATTGGCCCTCTGAAAATAAAGAACCAAATGTTATTAGTTATATTGCTGATAAAAAGATTGATTTAGTGATTAATATTCCCAAAAGTGCAGAAACCAAAGAGCTTGATAATGATTATATTATCAGGAGAAAAGCGGTTGATTTTGACATCCCCTTAATTACCAATATCACATTTGCCAAAAGGCTGGTAGAAGCGCTAAGGGATGTTCAGTTAGAAGATTTGAAGGCTGATAGCTGGGATACTTATAAAAATAATATAACATAATCTTGCATTTTTGAAAAAGCAAGAGAACTAAGGGGATAAGAATGAAAAAAATTAAAGTGAGTATTATTGGAGCAACCGGTTATTCCGGGAAAGAGTTGATTAAAATCCTGTTAAACCATCCGAAAGTGGAGTTGATTCACCTGGTCTCTGCCAGTTATGTTGGGAAAAATATTAGTGAGATTTTCCCTGATTTTTTAAATCAACTGGATAAAATACTTATTGGACTTGATTTGCAGAAGATTAGCAAGGAATCGGACCTGGTTTTTACTGCTTTACCACATACCGTTTCTATGAAAATTGTTCCTGATTTATTAAAAAAAGAAGGAATGAGAGTAATTGATCTCAGTGCTGATTTTCGATTAAAAGATTCTGTCAGTTATACCGATTGGTATCAAAAAGAGCATAATAAGAGAAGCAAAACACTGTTAAAAAATGCAATATATGGTCTTCCGGAACTTTATGGTGAGAAAATAAAAAATGCTTCATTAGTGGCCAATCCGGGATGTTATTCTACCAGTGCTATATTAGGAATTGCACCCTTGTTAACAAATCAGGCTGTTAATCCGAAAGGAATTATTATTGATGCAAAATCTGGAACTAGCGGTGCAGGGAGGAAATTGTCATTAAGCCTTCATTTTGCTGAATGCAATGAGAGCTTCAAGGCATATAAATGCTTGAGGCATAACCATATCCCGGAAATTGAACAAGAGTTGTCCTTGCTCTATTACGGTCAGATACAGAATAGAGAGGAAAAAACTGTTAAAATTTCTTTTACACCACACCTGTTACCGATAAACAGGGGAATACTGTCAACCTGTTATTTAGATTTGAAAGACGGATATGGCAATGAAGAAATTTTAAATATATATAAGGAATTTTATCAGAACGCACCTTTTGTAAGGATATTTAGTCCACCGGAATTACCGGAGATAAGATTTGTGACAAAAACAAATTATTGTGATATTGGATTTGCTATAGATGGAAGGATGGGGAAAATCAAGGTCATTTCTGTCATTGACAATTTAAACAAAGGAGCATCCGGGCAGGCGGTGCAGAATATGAATATTATGTTTGGTCTTAGGGAGAATTCGGGGCTTATTTAACAATCTCTGCAGGGCATTTGTTTTACCATAAAAATATCAAGATAAGCCACATGATAGTTTTTTTTCTGAAATTCAAGGAGCTATATTGCTTGGAAATATTCAGTCAAAATATAAGAAAAGGGCATAACATAAATAAACCAGGTAAAAGGTAAACCTCTTTTAGAGGTCCTTAAAGCCACCCGCTTTGCAGGGGCGATATTTATTAAAATATAAAAATAGTGAAGGAAAAGAAAGGGGTGCTAATAATGGTGGAAGCATCTACCGAAAGTAATTTTAAAATTATTGAAGATAATGGAATAACCTATCCTAAAGGATTTAAGGCTGCAGGGTTGAATTGCCGGATTAGATTAAAAAGAAAAGATCTGGCCTTAATCTATTCCGAAGAAATAGCCAATGCCTGTGGTGTTTATACTATCAACCAGTTTAAAGCTGCCCCTTTATTGGTAACTGAAGAAAATTTATTAACTTCGGGGGGGAGGCTACAGGCAATTCTA
The DNA here is from genome assembly GCA_964458635.1 of uncultured Atribacterota bacterium. GTDB lineage: Bacteria > Atribacterota > Phoenicimicrobiia > Phoenicimicrobiales > Stramentimicrobiaceae > CAYWJZ01. The sequence continues at coordinate 4,226 of CAYWJZ010000025.1, read as the reverse complement.
ATTAACAGCGGGATCGCCAATGCCTGTACCGGAGAAAAAGGCTTGCAGGATGCCTGGGAAACCGTTGATTATGTATCTGAGGGCTTAAGCATTAACAGGGAATATGTCTCTGTTGCTTCGACAGGTAAAATTGGAGAATTTTTGCCCCTGGAAAAAATAAAAAACGGCATAAAAATGGCAATTCCCAAATTAAGTATTTCCGGTGGTAAGGAGGCGGCAGAAGCCATACTAACTACAGATACTTGTAAAAAAGAAATAGCGATAAGTTTTAATTTAAACGGAGAGGAAATCAGAGTTGGTGGTATGGCCAAAGGTTCAGGCATGATTCATCCGAATATGGCCACTATGTTAGGATTTATTACCACTGATATTACTATTGATAAAAGGTTATTGTGTGAAGCGCTACAGGAAGTTGTCCAAAAAACCTTTAATATGATTAGTGTTGATGGTGATACCAGTACTAATGATATGGTTTTGCTGATGGCCAATGGATTGGCTAAAAATCCTTTGATTGTTGAAAAAGAGGAAAGTTATGGAAAATTCCTAAGTGCACTCTACCTGGTGGCAGAATATTTAGCCAAGTCTATTGCTAAAGATGGCGAGGGTGCAACAAAGTTAATTGAGGTAAAAGTAAAAAATGCCTTATCGGAAAGTGATGCGAAAAAGGCAGCTAAATCAGTCATTGATTCCCTGTTGGTTAAGACTGCTATCTTCGGGCAGGATCCTAACTGGGGAAGAATACTGGCTGCAGTCGGTTATTCTGGAGCTCGACTGGATACTGCCAAGGTTGATCTTTTTTTAGAAGAAAAAATTGTAGAAAACGGGCAGCCGATTAAATATTCTCGGCAGACTATAGCGAAATACTTGGAGGAATCCGGTGAAATTAAGATTGTAATTGATTTAAAGATTGGCAATAAACAGGCTACAGCCTGGGGCTGTGACTTGAGTTATGATTATGTAAAAATCAATACTAAATACAATTAGTTTTTTTTAAGTATAAAAAAAACCTTCTTTGGAGGCGGTAATGCTTAAATACATCCGCTATACGGGTGCGATATTAAATTATTGGCAGGTGAATAATGTTTAAAAATAAAAATGATAATAACCGAGCGGGGATTCTGGTGGAAGCCCTGCCCTATATAAAGAGGTTTTGGAACAAAATTGTCGTTATCAAGTATGGAGGAAGTGCTATGCAGGATAACGAGTTAGAGAAATTGATTATTAAAGACATTATATTGTTGAAGTATATTGGCATGAATCCGGTTATTGTCCATGGTGGTGGCCCCGAAATTTCTCAGGAAATGAAAAAACAGAATAAAATTCCTCAATTTATTAATGGATTAAGGGTAACTGATCAGGATACCATGGATATTACTGAAATGGTTTTAACCGGCAAAATCAATACACGGTTGGTAGCAGAGATTAATTTATGTATTTCAGAAGATCAAGGGAATGGCGTGAAAGGCATCGGTCTGAGTGGAGAAGATGCTCAACTTCTCATGGTTAAGAAACATAACTCAGTTGATTTGGGTTTCGTAGGAGAGATTAAAAAAATAAATCCGGAAATATTGTTTTTACTTTTAGAAAAAAACTATATTCCGGTAATTGCTACGATTGGAGTAGATGATAGTGGAGCAAGATACAATATCAATGCCGATACAGTGGCAGGACAGTTGGCCATTGCACTAAAAGCAGAAAAATTAATCTACCTGACAGATGTGGATGGAATATTAAGAGAATTAGAAGATGCCAATTCGATTATCAGCAGTCTGAAAGCTGAGGAAGCCAGGGCGTTACTAGAATCCGGGCAGATACAGAAAGGGATGATTCCTAAAGTTGAGTCAGCCATTCAAGCATTAGAAAATGCAGTCAGTAAAGTTCATTTTCTCAACGGAAAGCATGTTCACTCCATCCTATTGGAATTATTTACCGATAGCGGGATAGGTACAGAATTTATCTCAGATTAAAAAGTGTTGAAGATATAATATTGTGGGAGGAAAAGAAAAGAATGAATACTAATAAAACCAAAGAATTAATTGAAGATGAGGGCAAATACTTAATTCAAACTTACAAACAGCCGGAGATGGTATTGGACAGGGGTGAGGGAACAAAAGTATGGGATATGGAAGGAAAAATGTACTATGATTTTATCGGAGGGATTGCGGTCAATAGTTTGGGTTATTGCCATCCCAGGATTGTGGAAGCTATCCATAAACAATCAGAGAAATTAATTCATTGTTCCAACCTTTTTTATAATGTTCCTCAGATTCTTCTGGCCAGAGAGCTGGTGAATAATTCCTGTGGAGACAGGGTGTTTTTCGGTAACAGTGGGGCAGAGGCAAATGAAGCAGCTATTAAATTAGCGGTTAAATACTTTAAGGAACAAGATAAAGAAAAGTATAAAATTATCTATATGAAAGATTCTTTTCATGGCAGGACAATTGCTACGTTGGCTGCCACCGGAAAATATAAATATCAAAAGGATTACTTGTCACTTTTACCGGCCTTTAAACAGGCAATTTTTAATGATTTAGATTCTGTTAAGGATAGTTATGATGAAAAAGTTGCTGCCGTGCTGGTGGAACCGGTTCAGGGAGAAGGCGGAATCAATATTGCTACAGTAGAATTTATGGAAGGATTAAGAGAATTTTGTGATAACAAAGATATATTATTAATTTTTGATGAGATACAGTGTGGACTGGGACGAACCGGAAAGATGTTTGCCTATCAAAATTATGATATTGAACCTGACATGTTAACCCTGGCAAAGCCTTTAGGTGGTGGTTTGCCTTTAGGGGCATTAATTGCCAAAGAAAAAATTGCCTCTGCCTATAAACCCGGAGACCATGGAACTACTTTCGGAGGAAATCCGGTTGCCTGTTCTGCTGCTTTGGCTTTCCTGACAGTACTGGAAGAGGACGAATTATTGGGAGAATGCCAGAAGAAGAGTAAATATTTTCGAGGAAGTTTAGAACAGCTAAAGAAAAAGTATCCTGATTTAATCAAAGAAATACGTCTAATAGGATTAATGGTGGGGTTAGAATTGGAAAATGACGGTCCGGAAATAGTAAAGAAGATGCTGGATGAAGGAATATTAATCAACTGTACTGCTGAAAATGTGTTGCGTTTCTTACCGCCATTAATTGTTCAAGAGGAAGAGATTGATTATTTTATTAATGTTTTGGATAAGATTTTCAAAGAAATAAAATAATATTTGCCAATTCATAGCATGATTAATAAAGAATCTTTAAAATTGTAAATGATCTAAAGGAGATGTTTTGTGATGAAAAAACTAAAGAAGATTATACTGGCTTATTCAGGTGGTTTGGATACCTCAATTGCCATCAAATGGTTAAAAGAAAATTACTGTGAGGAAGTGATTACCGTAGCGGTTGATGTTGGTCAAGAAAGCGACCTGGGCTTTGTAAAAGAGAAAGCTTTGAAAGTTGGTGCGAGCAAATCATATGTGGTAGATGCCAGGGAAGAATTTGCCAGGGAATATGTTTTGTTGGGATTGCAGGCAGGAGCCGTTTATGAAGAACATTATCCCTTAGCGACTGCTTATTCCAGGCCTTTGATTTCTAAAATATTAGTTGACTTTGCAAAAAAGGAACAGGCACAGGCTATTGCTCATGGCTGTACTGGCAAAGGCAATGACCAGGTAAGATTTGAAGTATCAACTGCTGCTTTAGATCCTAATCTGCAGGTTATTGCTCCGGCAAGGGTGTGGGGATTTACCCGGGAAGAGGAAATTGAATATGCGAAAAAATATAATATTCCAGTTCCGGTAGATGTTGACAATCCTTATAGTGTTGACCAGAACTTATGGGGTAGGTCCTGTGAATGTGGAGTTCTGGAAAATCCCTGGATAGAACCCCCAGAAGAAGCATATGAATGGACGATAAAACCGGAGGATGCTCCTAATCAACCGACTTATTTGGAAATTTATTTTGAAAAAGGTGTCCCCTTAAGTGTTAATGGAGAAAATATTTCCCTATCGACTCTTATCTCTAAGTTGAATAAAGTAGGAGGAGAAAATGGGATAGGACGCGTAGATATGGTGGAAAATAGATTAGTTGGTATTAAGTCAAGAGAGATTTATGAGTGTCCCGGAGCAACTATCCTATTGAAGGCTTATGGTGCATTGGAAAGCCTTGTTTTACCGGGAGATTTAGCTCATTTCAAGCAAATTATTTCTCAGAAATATGCTGAGCTGACTTATAATG
>CAYWJZ010000024.1:0-11200 GCA_964458635.1 uncultured Atribacterota bacterium | reverse complement strand
TTGTTAACAATTGTTTTTACTATATCAAAAGGACATTTAATTGGCAAGCAATCTTTATATATTAACATCAGGTGAATATCTCTTTTTCTCCAGCTCTTCTAAGAGTTTTAGAGAAAATATCTTGACAAAAAAATAAAAATGAAATAATATTTTACTTTGGAGAATAAAATAAGGAGCAAGAGTTAAATGCCCACTTACGAATATCAATGCAAAAAATGTAGTTATAATTTTGAAAAATTTCAATCCATAACCGCAAAACCCTTACAGTGTTGCCCGAAGTGTAAGGGAGAAGTATTTCGACTGATTAGCAAAAATTGCAGTTTTATACTGAAAGGTAACGGCTATTATAGTACTGATAACCGAAAAAGTCAGCTATCTAAGGAAAAAATATCTAAATCGGATAAACCAGCAAAAAATAATTCTGATAAATCAGTTGCAGCTGAAAAGAAAACTGCTACTGCCAAAAATAACAAGGAATCAGTTAAATCTTAGACATAGTCTGGTTGAACCGGTTTACTAAAATCCCCACCATTCAATAATCTATTGTTTCTTTCAGGAAATTATTTTATATTGAATATTTAATCAAACTTGATTATAGTGGTCTTTCTTCTTTTTCCTTTTTTCCCAACACCTTTTGAGAAAAGTTTTCCAGATCAATAATATATCTTTCCACTTCTCCATCCCCTACTTTCTCAACCTCATCATAAGCTGTTACCTTAAATATTAAACGATTCTTAAATATGTCTACCAGCTCAGCCTCAGCAGTTACAGCCATCCCCTCCGGTGTAGGTGCTATATGTTTAACGGTAATAGAGGTACCAACAGTGATATAGCCAGTAGGCAGGTTTTTCTTAACAGCGTCAATAGCAGCATTATCCATCAAAGAAACAAGCATAGGAGTGGCAAAAGAAGGGGGCATTGGCCTAGAAAATTTTTCAGCCATATTATCTGGATTAACCACTATCTGGGCAACTCCCCTCATACCTTTTTGTAAATTAAATTCTACCATCTTGGCCTCCTTATTATTTTAGAGCATATTATTTTCAAAAACCATACTTAATTTTATTATAACAAAACATATAGGCTTTTGGTATTAGAACAATCATCCTGTGGTTATTGTAGTTATTAATAAGAGGAATTAAGCAATGGGAATATTAGTTTAGTTCTTAAAGTGAGCAAAATGTATTATATTTCTGCGGATAAATAAATTTATAATATATGTATATAAAAGCACAGTAATAGGAACACTTATCAAACGCGGAATAATTAATATTTGCAAAGGAATACCAAAAATAAAATGTAAGGTATAGGGAATTAAAATAAAATCTGTAATTCCAATTGTAACACCAATGGTAATAGCTATTTTTGCAACATTACAATCATTTCTCCCAAAAATGCGAAATAAAAATACTGGCAATATACCGGCTAATGCTGAAATAACCGTAAAATGCGGCATATAAGGACCTATTGGTTGAATTATATATCCAATCATATCAGAAATGGCACCAACCACCCCTCCATATATCGGACCCAGCATAATACCTCCCAGGATAATGGGTAGCTTACCAAATCCAATACGAATTCCCTCTACACCACCTATGGCAATTCTTATACTTGCCAGGCGAGTTAGAACAATACTCATGGCAATCAATAAGCTAATAAATGAAATTTTTTTAGCAGGAATTATCATAATGTTTGTTCGATATCCTCTTTAAAAATATTCAGTACGGTATCACAATGCGCATCACAAAAAATGTTATCAAACATCTCTTATCATTCCACCTAATTCCGCTATTCAAGTTCATAGTTAGGCGCTTCTTTGGTAATAATTATATCATGGGGATGACTTTCCCTCAGTCCTGCATTGGATATCTTTATTAAACGACTTTTTTCCTGGAGTTCTCCAATAGATCCAGCCCCACAATAGGACATGCCTGCACGTACACCACCCATTAATTGAAGAACACAGCTGGAAAGAGATCCCTTATGAGGAACCCTCCCTTCGATACCTTCTGGCACTAATTTTGTACTTTCACTATCCTCCTGGAAATAACGATCCTTACTACCTTTCTTCATGGCACCAACAGAACCCATTCCTCTATATTCCTTATAACTCCTACCTTTATATAATACAACCTCTCCCGGACTTTCTTCCGTACCGGCAAAAAGACTACCAATCATTACTGAATCAGCTCCTACTGCCAGTGCCTTACAAATATCACCGGAATAACGAACACCACCATCAGCAATCAAAGGGATGTTGCCTTCTTTACAGGCTCTCGCACACTCCCGAATAGCATAAACTTGAGGTACGCCGACTCCTGTTACAACCCTGGTAGTACAGATAGAACCTGGACCAATCCCTACTTTAATGGCATCAACCCCTGCCCCTATCAAACGTTTGGCACCTTCATAGGTCGCTATATTGCCCCCAATTAATTCTACATTTTTGAATTGCTCCCTAATTTGTTTAATGATACTTAACACTTTGTCTGAATCTGCATGGGCAGTATCCACAACCACAACATCCGCATGTGCTCTAATTATCGCTTCGACTCTTTCAAGAGTGTCAGGTGAAACTCCCACAGCAGCTCCAACCCTCAAACGTCCATTATCATCTTTACAGGCATTTGGATACTGTCTAACTTTTTCGATATCTTTAATGGTAATTAGACCTTTTAAGGTATAATCCTCATCAACTAGAGGTAATTTTTCAATGCGATTTTTGTGTAATATTTTTTTGGCTTCATCCAATGTTGTTCCAATCTTGCCAGTAATAAGTGGTTCCCTGGTCATCACTTCCCCAATTTTCATTTCTACATCATCTAAAAATCGAATATCTCTATTGGTTAGAATACCTACTAACCTTTTTTCCTGATTCACAACAGGGATTCCGGAAATGTGATAATGTCCCATTAATTCCAGGGCATCTTTTACTTTTTTATCTTCTGTTAAAGCTACTGGTTCTACTATTACTCCACTTTCTGAACGCTTGACCCTATCAATTTCATGGGCCTGTTCCTCTATAGTCATGTTTCTATGAATAATTCCAATACCTCCCTCCCTGGCCAGGGCAATAGCTAGCCTCGATTCGGTTACTTTGTCCATAGCAGCACTAAGTAAGGGAATATTCAAACGGATATGTCTGGATAATTGTGTATTTAGATTAACCTCTTTTGGAATAAATCTGGAATTTTGAGGAATTAACAATACATCATCAAAGGTAAGGCCATCATTGCTGATTAATTTATCTTCCCACATAAAAACTCCTTTCCTCTTTCTTATTCAAAAATAATTATAAGAATAGTTGGGAAAAATTTTAATCTATCTTATCTCCTATAAACATAGATGTCAATCCATAGGTTTAATTTGTTCATTTTTATTTTTTAGCGATTGAGGTAATAAATCATCTTTAATCCCTTTAGTGTTAACAAAGAGTCCACTTTATCTATTAAAGTACAACCTCTTTCAATCATTTCACCCAAACCCCCTGTAGCAATTACTCTTGGGTTTCCGGTAAGTTCATTTTTGAAACGTTTAATGAGCTCTTTAGTTAATCCTAAATGACCTAAATAAACCCCCGATTGTATGGCTTGAATAGTATTCCTGCCAATTGCATGAGCGGGTTCTATCAGTTCAACTTCCGGCAATTTAGCAGTTTTTTCGAACAGGGCATTGCTAGATAATTCTAGTCCAGGTGCAATGGCTCCTCCTATATAATTAGCATCTTTATCAAGAGCACAAAAAGTAGTTGCAGTTCCAAAATCAATAATAATAGCCGGACTACCGTAAAGTTCATAAGCGGCTACTGCGTTGGCTATTCTATCAGCTCCTACCTCTTCTGGATAATCTACCTTCATATTGATGTTTAGTTTCAGATGATAATCAACTATCATAGGTTTAACATGAAAATAATCTTCAGACATTTTAAGCAGAATCCATGTGAGGGGGGGCACTACACAAGAAACAACAAGTGCTTCAATATCACTATATTTTAATTCTTGTTCAGCTAATAAATTCTTGAATAGCATGGCAATTTCATCTTCTGTTTTTTTTAAATCCGTTGAAATTCTCCATGATCGCTTTAACCTGTTACCATCGAATATCCCTACAACCATATGGGTATTTCCCACATCAATAACCAGCAACATTGCGTAACTTCCTCCGATTATCTAAATTATTCTTTCTGTTTTTAGGTAATATTAATTTGGTACTCTTTTATTTTTGACTGCAAACTCCTTCTGCTAATACCTAATGATTGAGCAGCTTTAGTCCTATTACCATCATTATGGATAAGATATTTTTTAATTATCTCTTTCTCAATTTCTTTCAATGTACCTGTTCTTTGCTCAATCTTTTCCTTATTATGAAAGTATAGAACATTTTTTTCAATAGTATTCTCTGTACACATAATCATTGCTCTTTCCATAATATTCTCCAACTCTCTAATGTTGCCAGGGAAAGAGTAGTCCATCAATAAATCCAAGACATTTTTCGATACCCCGGAAATCTTTTTATTTAAAATCTGATTATATTTTTGAATAAAATATTGGACTAGTAAAGGAATATCCTCTTTCCTTTCTCTTAAAGGAGGAATATTAATATGAAAAACATTGAGACGGTAGAAAAGGTCTTCTCTAAACCGGTTATCTCTTACTTCACTTTTTAAATCCTTATTGGTAGCTGTTACAATCCTGGTATCCACCTTTATACTGGTTGAACTACCTACTCGTTCGAATTCTTTTTCCTGTACTACCCTTAATAACTTAGCCTGGGTTCTGGTATCAATTTCTCCGATTTCGTCCAAAAAGATTGTTCCTTTGTGGGCAATCTCAAATCTTCCTATCCTCCTGGAATTTGCTCCAGTAAAAGCACCTTTTTCATGTCCAAAAAGCTCACTTTCCAGGATATTAGATGAAAATGCTACACAATTAGCAACAACAAATGAGTTTTCACTTCTTGGACTATTTTTATGAATTGCACGAGCTATCAGCTCTTTCCCTGTGCCACTTTCTCCGGTAAGCATTACAGTAGTTGGTAAAGGAGCAACCTGCTTGATCATTTCCAACACTTTTTTCATTGCTTGACTTTGACCGATTATTTCCTTAAAATTAAACCTTCTATCTTCTTCCTCTCTATAATATTGATTCTCCTTCCTTATTTCATCCTGGTGAATCATCCTATCCAGAGTCATTCTTAATTCATCAAGATCAAAAGGTTTTATTAAATAATCAACTGCTCCTAATTTCATAGCCTCTACAGCTTCCGGTATTGTTCCATAAGCAGACATCATGATAATTGGAGTATTTATATTCATTTCTTTTATTTTATCAATAACCTCCAATCCATTCATTTCGGGCATTTTTAAATCCAGCAGTATGGCATCATATTTTTTCTGTGATACTTTTTTCAATGCTTCCAATCCATTAACTGCTTCTTCTATCTCATATTTTTCGGCGGAAAGAACTTTTCTTAACATAATTCGAATGTTTTTTTCATCATCCACAATCATAATTTTATTCAATTTTTCTGCTCCTCCTTATTGGAAGAAATACGCTTATTCTGGCTCCTTCCCCTTTCTCTGATTCCACCTTAATGGTACCCTGGTGCATCTCAATAATATTATGAGCAATAGAAAGGCCTAACCCCGAACCGTCACTACGCGTGGTAAAAAACGGGTCAAAAATGTGAGACAAGTCAGTTGAATCAATACCTGAACCATTATCCTGAATTACAATTTGAATCATATCCTCAACTTTAAAAGTAGTTTTTTCTAAGGAAATGCTAATTTTCCCTTTTTGGGATATAGCTTGGATCGAATTCAAAAGTATATTAATCAAAGCCTGTCGGATTTGATTTCTGTCTGCATCAATAAATAGTTCCTTTTGATATAGACTAAGCTGAAATGATATCTCTTTTTCCCTGTTTTCTAATTTTAACAGCTGAACTAACTCCTTGATCATCTCCTGAATTGAAAAATGACTAATATCCAATTTTTTTGGTCTGGAAAAATCAAGTATCTCATTAATTAATTGGTTTAACCGATCTACTTCATCTAAAATAATTTTTAAATCTTCCTTATGCTCATCACTTTCAGCAGAAGACTGAAAGAGAAATTGCGCTAACCCCCGAATCGAACTAAGGGGATTTCTTATTTCATGGGCAATTCCACTGGAAAGTTTACCTAAAGAAGCCAGTCTTTTATTACGGTTAATCTCTTCGGATAACTTTTTAATACGACTAATATCCCTTACTAAAATCACCATTCCACCAGCTTGATCATTATCACCAGAAAGTAATGAAGTATTTAATTCCAAAATCTTTCTGGTATGGTTTCCGGTAACATACTCTATTTCATCTTCAATCTTCTTGCTTTCTTGTATTCCTAATTGATAAATGGATTTATTTTTAACTTTAATAGGTAAAGCCTGGTCTGCGTTTCTATCTATTACTTCATCTCTTTTTAACTGAAAAATATCTTCACTTTTTTTATTAAACGTCTTTATGATATTTTTCTTATTTATTGATATTACACCACTATCCATAGTTTCTAAAAGCTTGGTAGTATAATCTTTCATATTATTTAGTGTTCTTCTGGTTACCAGGCTTTCCTGTATCCGAAATAGCATATACACTGCTAACAGGGAAAACATTAAAATAACTAAATAATTCAATAAAACTCTTTGCTTTATTTGACTATAGCGCATATAATAATCTTCCAAATTTATTCCAATTGATAGATATTTATCCCGTAAAAAAAGATAACCAAATAAATCAGAAGAAAAATGATCATCAAAGTTAAAGGGTTTAATAACCTGTAAAACTCTATGATTTTTCGAATCATGAGTTTGAATATAGTTGACAGAACCGGGGTATTTGATTCCAAACTGTTGGTTTGTTCTTTGCTCATCAGTACTTATCCTGATAACACCATTGCGGTCAACCACATCAATAAAAGTAATGCCTTCTTTCTGAAATAGATGAAGCACTTCTTTTAATATACCACGATTTAAAATAAACTCTCCTCCTAAGGTCTCAATAGAAAAAGCAATATTCAAACCCTCCGAACGAGCTAATTCCCATAAATAATTCTTTTCTCTCCGTAATTCATAATAACTGATACAACCCAAAATAAGTACAAAGAGAATAATCACAATTAGAACGAGATATATATTGTTCTTTTGAAATAATATTTTTAGTTTTTTAACTGGTATCATTATTTTTTCTTGAAACCTTTTTATAGAAAAAGAGAACCGGCCATTTGCCGGTTCTCTTTTTTATTTTGCTAATTTAAAAATTTTATTCAAGTTCCTCAATCTTTATGGGGACATAATATGTATGGCTGCCCCGGAAAATCAAGAGAAGTAAAGTATCACCTGACTCAAGTTTGTTAACAATGCTCTCCCACTCTTCAATAGAAGATACTTCATTTCGGTTTGCCTCCAGAATAATATCCCCGCTTCTCAAGCCCATGTCATCAGCAGAGCTACCGGGAATAACATCGGTAATCACTAACCCTTTAACCCATGGCAAACCGGCTTCACGGGCAATTTCCGAGGTTACTTTTTCAACTCTGATTCCGGTTTGTTCAGAAAATGTTCTTTCTTTAGTTTCCGCACCTTCCTCAGAAGGCATCTCACCTATCTCTAGATCAAATGATATCTCTTCCCCTTCTCTGTTCACAATCAATGTTGCTTTTTCACCTATTTCTAAAGCACGGATGGTATCCTGCAGTTCCTGTGGTGTATTTACTTCTTTTTCATTAACCGATAAAATGACATCACCTCGAGCAAGGCCTGCCTCTTCAGCCGGGCTTTCTACTATAACGTCTCCAACCAGTACTCCTTCTGCTTTTTCAAGACCAAACTGCTCGGCAATATCAGGAGTTACTTCCTGAATATAAACACCTAGCCATGCCCTTCTTACTTTCCCAAGGGTAATCAGATCATCGAGATTTCGTTTCGCTACACTAATCGGAATAGCAAAACCAATACCCTGGGCATAAGGAATAATTGCCGAATTAATTCCGATTACTTCTCCTTCTGTATTCAGTAAAGGTCCACCGCTATTTCCCGGATTAATTGCCGTATCAGTTTGGATGAGATTGCGATACTCCTGTCCTTCTGTACCGGCTTGGATATCCCTGCCTTTAGCACTGACAACACCCATGGTAACGGTCTTCTCCAGCCCATACGGATTACCAATCGCTAATACAATTTCACCTACCTGCAGAGAATCGGAATTTCCCAATTCTACCACCGGCAGATCATCGGCATCAATTTTTACAATTGCCATATCGGAAGTTACATCTGAACCAATTACTTCCCCTGTAAACTCACGGCCATCTGATAGGGTTACTTTTATCTCTTCAGCTCCCCGAACAACATGTTCATTGGTTAGAATATAGCCCTCTTCATCAACAATAAACCCTGATCCTACACCCTTTTGTGGTACACGTTTCCTGAATTCTTCAAATTGTTCAAAAAAACGTTCAAAGATTGGATCTCTCGTATCACCAAAAGGAGCAGTATCTACATAGCGAACCACATCAATATTCACAACTGCCGGCCCTACATTTTCAGCAATCTGGGCAATATCGTCACTTAGTGATTTAATTGATGACTGCTCTTCAGCAGTTACTATAAACCCACTTGATATAATAGAAAATACAAAAATCACCATTAAAATAGTAATCTGTAACCCTTTTTTATTAGAAAATATATTAAACATTATTTTTTCCTCCTTTTAAGTAAATATTAATTTGTTTATCGAACAAATGGCAAATCATAAGAATCGCTCTCTCATTAGAAATCATCTCCTTTTAAAATAATTAATGCAAATCTATTCTACTTATACATAATAAGCAATTCTTGTGCCAAGTAAATATTTTTTCCTTCATTTTTTTTATATCTTAAAAATTAAAAGGTGATAATGGTTAAAACTAAACGATTATTGGTTATCTGTGAAAATTATTCCTATATTTTAAAAATATACTGTGTAATATTTTTACAGTTCTCTTTCAATAATCTAGCGATCAAAATAAATATTTTTACCGGTTACCGAAAAAGGAATTCCCATTACAAAACTGGCTTCAATTATACCTATCTTTCTGGCAACCACACCTGCCCGATACATAATGCGATTATCAATACTGAGCATGCCAGCCATTTTTACAGCGGATCCAATAGCAATTCCCATATCCAGAATACGGAAAGCACATTGAGGTCCATCAAACTCAGGGCCACTATGTGGTAGGCAATCGGAACACAGATCAAATCCACAGGCTCCACAATCAAGACCTAATGATTGGGAATCTTTTAAACCAATCAATAATACAGCAGGAGAATTCTTTACATTTTCACCATCACGATCAAAATTTCTCTTGTTTTTCTCAATACCATATTTTATCATTTCTTCTCCAAGCCTAATCACTTCTTCTCCGTATAAGACCTTTATTTCTACAAAATCTTTTCCAGCTGATTTAGGTGCGGTTCTGGCAGACAAAGCCATCATTTCAACTACATTTCTTACTACATCTGCAGGATTAATATATCCTAATTGATTATTCATAAATCGGCTCCTTCATTTCTTTTTTTAAACATTGCTACCTTCTTAGAAGGTTATTTTTTATGGTTAGATAAAAAATATAATATAGCTAATAATTAATTCTTCTTATATATAATTATAATCGATAACCTGAAATGTTTTCAACTTTCGATTTGTTGTCAGCAACCATCTAACTTTGACAGGGAAAGCAAACTCCGGTTGCAACCTTCCCTTTTCAACCCAATATCGAGAGCGTAAATTATTATATTGACCCTTGTTAGCCTTTATGACTAAATTCAAAGGCTGATTGATAATAACGCATTCCTCAATTTCATTTATTTGTTCTATCTGATTTTTTACTTTTGCTAACCACTCATTCTTTGGAAGAGGGTAAATATTAACCAGAGCTATGTTTTTACTTAAAGGACCAATAATTTTAACATTTGCTATTTTTGTGGGAAAATTTAATTTAGCAGTCTGTTCTAACAATAATTCGTTTGCCTGATTTACTGCCTCTCCATGGTAAAAAGGGTTAATCAAGGGTTTAAGCAAATGTTTTAGCTTACAACCTTCTCGGTGGTCGTTTTCTCCGATTCGTTTAATTTTAATATGTAGATAATCGGCAATATTTTTAATTTCTTTTTTAGGGCAATCAAACAGAGGGGCATAATATCCATTGTGGAAAGCAAACCCATACTTACCCCAACTGTCACTCTGATTAGATCCAGTAAGTATAATTTGATCTTTAGAACGTGCTTTTATCATACCTAATTTGACTTTTCTGGTACATAAATTACAGTCAGGCCCTCCTCGCATCAGATCAACCTGTTTAGATTCTCCGGAAATTGTGAGAAGTTTTACATCTAACAATTCACTTATTTTCCAAGCATTTTCCCTTGCTCTATGGTAGGCATAAGCTCCAAAATCAACATTTGCTGCAGTTAATTTATGATTACCCAGGGCTTTCTCTGCTAAATTCAGAACAACTGTACTGTCCAAACCTCCGGAGAAAGCCACTATAGCACTTCTCTCCCTAACAATTTTCCTGATATTATTAATTATCTTCTTAATCTTAACCGATACTTCCTGCAAATTTTCCCTCCATCACATTTTAATCTTCCCAATATCATATCTATTACTTGATATATTCTGATTAATCGAGTATCGAGTAAAGAGAAATGATTATTCTGCTTATAATAATTTTAGCATGACTTTTGATTAAATGATACTATTTATGATTTATGGACTGGTTTAGGATAAGTAATAAAATAGTAGGCAACCTATGGCATTAAATGTCGCACCCGCAAAGTAAGTGGTCTTCAGAACCCCTAAAAAGGGGTTAATATTTCTCAGAAATATAACTATTTGGATTTCAGGAGAAAAACGATCATATGCCTTATCTTGATTTTTTTATGGTAAAACCTTTATTTAACTAATAGTTAAATAAAACAATACTATTTAAATAGTGCTTATTCATTGCCATAGATAAGTTTAAAAGTATATTAGTTTAATTCCAACATTTCCCTATATTCTGGAAAAGTATACTCTTTATAATGCTCGTCTTTTATATATTGGAGGACGTCAATAAATACATCTGCTTCAATAAAGCCCGGCAAAGAGGCAATACGCTCATTCTCCTGGCTTAAAAACCAGA
>CAYWJZ010000023.1:9159-11345 GCA_964458635.1 uncultured Atribacterota bacterium | reverse complement strand
AAAAAATAAGGAGGTAGACCATGGTAAGAGTAGCAATAAATGGTGTAGGAAGGATAGGCAGAGCAACGTTGAAACAATTGATAGATCATCCGGAATTTGATCTTATTGCTGTCAATGATTTGATCCCGATAGACAATTTAAGATATTTAATTCAATATGATACTGTCTATGGCCGTTTCAACCAAACAGTAAAGATTGAAAAAGATGGACTGGAAATCGGAGATACAAAAATTCAGTATTTAAGTGAAAAGGAACCATCCAATTTACCCTGGAAGGATATGGACATTGATATTGTCTTTGAATGTACTGGATTATTTACCAAAAAAGAGGATTGTCAAAAACATCTGGAGGCCGGAGCCAAAAGAGTTATTCTGTCGGCTCCTGCAAAAAGTGAGGATATTCCAACAGTTGTTCCGGGTGCAAATCAGGCAGAACCCGAAAGTAAAATTATCTCATGTGCCAGCTGTACTACGAACTGCATTACCCCTATTGTGGAAATTCTCGGTCGCAGAATCGGTATTAAAAAAGCTATCATGACTACGATTCATGCCTACACTTCAACTCAAAATATTGTCGATGGACCAAGCAAGAAAATTCGGAGGGGGCGTGCAGGTGCACAAAATTTTGTTCCAACTTCCACCGGGGCCGCTGTAGCAACTACCAAAGCGCTTCCAGAATACCAGGGAAAATTTAATGGAGTTGCTGTACGGGGACCGTTGCCACTGGGTTCAATTGCTGATTTGGTATTTCTCATGGAAAAAGAAGTTTCGGTTGAGGAAATCAATTCCATATTCAGGGAGGAAGCAGAGAGTGAGCGATATAAAGGAATTGTGGGAGTGACCGAAGAGCCTTTTGTTTCTTCTGATATTATCAAAGATGACCGGGCTTCTATCATCGATCTGGAAATGACCCAGATTGTGGATGGTGATTTACTGAAGATTATGAGCTGGTATGACAATGAGTGGGGGTATGTAGCCCAAATGCTACGGGAAGCAGAATGGCTATCTCGCTCTGATTGATCGGATTTGTCCAAAAGGTATTTCTAAAGCAATCCCTAAAAATGTTGGAATCTAAGTTAAGAATAAAGAAAAAATATGCTAAAAATATAGAAAGGACAATTGACTGATGTTAAATAAAATGGATACCTTAAGATTGAATTCTGGTAATACTATCCCTGTTATGGGGTTGGGTACCTGGATACTTGAGATAGATACCGCAGAAACAGTTTTGTATGCCATTCAACAAGGTTACCGTTTGATCGATACATCCAGTGATTACGGAACACAGCCCGGGATCGGAAAGGCAATTCAAAAAACGGATGTCCCCAGAGATAATCTGTATATTGTTACCAAAGTTGAAGAAACCGATGAGGCATTTACGGCTACAGAAAAATATATTCAGGAAATGAATCTTGAATATGCCAATCTCATGCTTATTCATCGTCCACCTGTCACCGGAGCAGGAATCGATTTATGGAAGGGATTAATCAAGGCCAAAGAAGAAGGTCTTACCAAAGATATCGGAGTAAGCAACTATGCTATTGAACAGATTGAGGAAATAATTTCTGAAACCGGAGAAGTGCCTGTCATCAATCAGATTGAATGGAGCCCCTTTGGATACAGTGAAAAGATGATAGAGTATTGTAAAGAAAAGAATATTATCATTCAAGCATATAGTCCCTTGACCAGAGGAAAACGGCTTGAGGAAAAAGAATTAAATAAAATAGCGGAAAAATATAATAAGACTCCGGCTCAAATTTTGATACGCTGGAACCTACAGGAGCATACTTTGCCTATACCTAAAGCAAATCAGAAATTACATATTGATGAAAACCTGGATGTTTTTGATTTTGAAATAGATCAGGAAGATATTAAATTTCTCAATAATCTTAATGAACATTACTCATCATTGGGATCTTTACCCTATGTATAAGGAGGTCTCATGCTAACCCTTTGCGTAATATATAATATTGAAAGGGAGATAACTAGATATCGGGTTTGTATGTTTTTGCCACGAAAGAATATATGTCTCGGGTAAGGGGCGGCAGTGATTCAACCCCAGATCCGTTTGGTAGATACCCGGTAAAGATTGAAGGCATTATTCTGGCTCAGTAATTCTCTTTAACCCCTTTAGTGGAAAAACTGAGGGGGTTTTTGTTATTTGGAATAGTCAGTCTGAAGGTATAG
>CAYWJZ010000023.1:2963-9059 GCA_964458635.1 uncultured Atribacterota bacterium | reverse complement strand
AGTGGAAAAACTGAGGGGGTTTTTGTTATTTGGAATAGTCAGTCTGAAGGTATAGTAGCGTATAGCAGTATTTTTCTGATTTTTTTGAAAGCTGCCCAAAAAATCCCAAAAAAATATATAAAAACAAAAAAGGGAGTTACTGAGATAATCAAAAATAAAAGCCATCAGAATAAAACAAAAACGGTATCAATTTCCAGGAGAGATTCTTTGCCAATTGAGAGGGAAATAAAATTGGATGACCCGGTTAAAATTTATCTTAAAGAAATTGGTCATATTAGATTGTTAACTGCAAATAAAGAGATTGAGTTAGCCAAGCGGATAGAAGCAGGTGACCAGGAAGCCAAAAGAATTCTTGCACAATCAAATTTAAGATTAGTAGTCAGTATTGCTAAGCATTATGTAGGTAAAGGGATGCTATTTTTGGATTTGATTCAAGAAGGAAACATAGGTTTGATGAGGGCTGTGGATAAGTTTAATTATAAGCTTGGCAATAAATTCAGTACTTATGCAACCTGGTGGATCAGACAGGCTATTACCCGTTCTATTGCTGATCAAGGAAGAACAGTACGTGTTCCGGTACATATGGTGGATATGATTCATAAGATGATAAGAGCATCAAAACTTTTAATGCAGGATCTGGGTAGAGAGCCGTCTGTTGAGGAAATTGCCGAAAAGATGGAGCTGCCAGCGGAAAAAATCAAGGGATTTATGAAAATTGCCCAGCAACCTATTTCCCTGGAAAGCCCAATTGGCAAGGAAGATGACCGAAATCTGGGAGATTTGCTTGAAGATGAAGATTCACCTAAAATACTAAAAATTGCCGGAGATACTTTATTAAAAGAACAACTGGATAAGGTTTTGAAAACTTTGACACAAAGAGAAAAACATATTTTAGAATTAAGATTTGGTATAGCTGGAGGTCACCCTCATACCCTGGAAGAAGTAGGGAAAGATTTTGGATTAACGCGGGAAAGGATTAGGCAAATTCAAGAGAAGACAATTAAAAGGTTAAGACCTCCCACCCGAAGTGGAAAATTACGAGATTATCTGGATTAAAAGTACATGCTGCAGGACAGAGTATTATAGTGTGAAAGTAAAAAATAATATAAAATTTGCTTGATGTGTAAATAATGATTATTATATATAATATTAAAGTAATATAAAGAAGTATTGTTTGAAATGCAAAGAGCAAAATAAAAACAGAAGAAAGGTAGGGATTATGGAATTTCAGGAATTGATTAAAGAAAGATATAGCGTGCGAGCATATAAACCGGATGATGTGTCCTCTAAAATAATTGAAAAGGTTTTAGAGTCGGCAAGGCTGGCTCCTACAGCAGCCAACAGACAGAGTTTCCAAATATTTGTCATCAAAACTGCCAGTTTTAAAGACGAATTAAAAAAGATATATCCTCAGGAATGGTTTGTTCAATCTCCTTATGTAATAGGTATTTGTGGGATCCCGGAAAAAAATTGGGTTCGCAGGGATGGCAGGAACTATGTTGATGTGGATTCAGCAATTGTGATGGATCATATTGTTCTTTCCGCAACAGATTTGGGGCTTGGTACCTGCTGGATCGGTGCTTTTGATCCTGAGGCAGCAAGGAAATTTCTCAATCTACCTCAAGATATGGAACCTATTGCCTTTACCCCGATAGGTTATTCGGCAGATAAACCGGGAATCAAAAAACGTAAATCTGTTGCCGAATTGGTTCAATATATAACCTAGCAAAATATGGCAGACTGTTTATCTGACAGTTATTTTTTTGAATATATTAGTGCTATTCGGCCAGCAAGGTTATTTAAAGAGGTGGAAATGAAGAAAAAAAGCAGTAAATCAAATACTGATTCCACGAACATGCCCAAATTATGTGATATGCCTCTATTGCCTCTGAAGCCATACTTACCTTAACGGTGCTTAATCAGGCAAAAAAATATCTATTTTGTGGTTTTGGGTAGGGAAAAGGCCAAAATAGTAAAACTGTAATAGAAGAAAAAAAATAGAGGCCTACCGTCAACCAATATTGGCCCAACGGGAAACTACTATTTGTTCTTGACCGAGAAGCAGCCGCTTTGCTTGAAATTCCCAAATAACAATTTAGTGTTTTAAGAGTATCAATAAATATGAATATAAATCAAAATAAAGCTAAAGAATATTTTAATTGGCGTATATTACTGATTATATCCCTGTCTTCAATAGCTATGGGAATCTATCGGGATGGGGTTGCTTCTCTATTTCCTTTTTTTCAGAGTGAATTTTACTTAACAAGGACACAGGTAGCATTTTACAGTACTTTTCTTTATTTTGCTTCTTCAATTTTCAGTATATTCAGCGGACGATTGGTTGACCTTAAAGGGGCAAAATGGGGTATGGTCTTGGGGATTCTGCTTGTGGGATTTTTTCTTATTATTCATTCTATGGCTCCCAACTTCCTGATCTTGCTTGGACTTGCTGCTTGTGCTGGTGTTGGAATGAGTATAAACCCCTCTGCTACTAATAAAGGAATTACCGAATGGTTTCCTAGAAGATGGCGGAATACTGCTACCGGAATTTGGAGTACTTCCTTCCCGATCGGAGGTGCATTAGCTGCAAGTGTATTGCCCATAATGGGGATTATAATTGGTTGGCGGACATCGATTGTCATTTCCGGAGTTTTCATTTTGTTTTGTGGAATTCCTATTTTTTTAATCTATCAGGACAAGGGGGGAAAACAAAAGAATGTAAAGAAAAATGATACAAAATCTATTTCTTTCTGGAAAGGTTTTAGTGCTTTAACCAAAAACAGTAACCTGGTAGCGATATCTATTTTCGGATTTTTTTTGGGAGCTACAGAGGGTGCGATTCTTACCCATTTTACACTATTTTTATATCTGGATTATGGTCTGAATGAGAGTATAGCGGGATTTGGATTCGCATTTGCTCAGTTTGGAAGTATATTTGGTAGGTTGGTTTGGGGAGTTGTTTGTGACAGGTTTCTAAATGCTGATCGGAGAAAGGCTTTTTTAATTTTAGGATTTTTATTTCTTCTGACAACTTTAGTCTTCAGTCTTTTTTTAAAAAAAATAAATCCTTCTCTTGCAGTTCTATTTTTTTTAGCTTTTTTGGCCGGCGTTTCCGGTCGTGGTTGGGATGGTCTATTTTTTCCATCTGTTACGGAAATAGTGAAAGAAGAACAGGTCGGAATAGCGATAGGGTTATCATTATTATTTATTCGGGGTGGCATACTTTTATCTCCTCCAATATTTGGTTATATTGCAGATCTGAGAGGGGCTTATGATTTAAGCTGGCTCCTGCTGGGTTTAATGATGTTTTTCACCTCAATAGCCCAATATCTATTTTATATCAAGAAGATTAAGAGAGAACCCTAAGTCTGTTCTTTATTTAGCTCAAGAAAAAGTTATTCAGTTTTAAATTAATAATTATTAATCAATTTTTTCCGAAATTTAAGAAAAAAATAAAAACCCCGTTTTTTAACTATCCAGTGATGCAAACAGAGTATTAAAGGATTCTGAAAGAGTTGGATGAGCAAACATTCCATCACGAAGAGCTCTATAGGGAAGGTGTCCAAGCATGGCTATTTGAATTGCTGACATCAATTCTCCCCCTTCAATTCCCAGAATAGCTGCACCTAATATCTGGTCGTTCTTTTTGTCAACAATGGCTTTCATTAAACCTTTTGTTTCATCCGTTTCTATAGCTCGTGCTACCCAGCTCATAGGAATTTTGGCTACACGGTAATTATAACCCTGCTCCTTAGCTTGTTTTTCATTCATACCGATACGTCCCAGTTGAGGGTCAATAAATACTACATAGGGCAAAATTCTCTCGGAAATACTTGCATTACCAATTTCAAGAATATTCTTGAGAATTATTTTATGATCATCATATGAAACATGGGTAAAAGCAGGGCCGCCTTTTACATCACCTATAGCATATATGCCAGGGACAGTGGTTTCCAACTGGTCATTTACCGGTATGAAGCCTTTCTTGTCTAAAGTTATTCCCGTGGCTTCAGGATTCAAAAAAGTAGTATTCGGGACTCTCCCTGTTGCTACCAGCAGGTGGCTTCCCTCAAGAGTTTGCTCGCTGTCATTTTTCTTAATTGTCAGGAGTATTTTTTCATTAGAAGATGAATTGATTTTAGATGTATTTGCCTGCAGGATTATTTCTAATCCTTCCTGTTTTAGAATATCCGTGATTTCTTCTGCAACATCTTTGTCCTCCAGAGGGAGAAGCTGTTCATTTCTTTGTACAATGGTTACCTTACTGCCAAATCTGTGGAACATCTGTCCAAATTCTAAGCCAACATATCCGCCACCGATTATCATGAGATGTTCGGGTATTTTTTCAATTTCCATAATCGAGGTTGAGTTAAGATAGCTAATATTTTCCAGGCCGGGAATGGGAGGATTTGAAGGACTAGCACCGGTATCGATGATTATTTTATCAGCCTTAATTTTGTTTTTTCCACCATTTGAGAGTTCTATTTCAAGCTCTTTTTCATCTACAAAGCGGGCATTGCCCTCAATTAAAGAAACACCGGAAGTTGAGATTAACTTTTTCCGACTTCCATCCCTGAAACTTTTGACTATGTCATTTTTTCGTTTGAGTACTTTCGAAAAATTAACATATCCGGTGGCAGAATCAATCCCGTAGCTATGCGCTCTGTTTACAAGGTGGGCAATCCTGGCAGAAGCAATCATGGTCTTGGTAGGAGTGCAGCCAGTATTGATACACGAACCACCAACATGTTCACGCTCTACTAGGGCAACCTGCCATCCGGCATTAGCCAACGCAAGAGCAAGAGGATTTCCTCCCTGCCCGGAACCTACAATTATTGCATCAAATGTTTTAATTTCACTATTCATTTTACTTGTTTTTCTCCTTTCTAGAATAATAAATGCTAGCTATTATTTCCTTTTTAAATTCAAACCAGAAATATATGACCGGCATAATATTTATCTATAAACTTATTCCATTTTACATGAGAACACTATAATTTTCCACACTATACTCCTATAAATACACGGTATTGATCTTACTTTCGAGAAATATCTTAATATATTCAGAACCATCTGTACATAGCAAAATATTTCTATAAATTTTCTTTTTTTGTTTTTTGAAAATAACTTATTTGCCACGAATTATTAATACAGAACAGCTGGAGTTAATATGGATAGTCAAAGTAATTTTACTTTGTTATAATTAAAAAGCATTTTTCTAAAGATATTTTTCTATAGTTTTACGCTCGAGTTTACCTCTGAATCAAAGGATTTTGGTGGACTAGAAGTTCAGGCTGTTTACAGTTTGAAAGAATTAAGAAAAATTTCTGATATAACTAAGAAATTTTATAAAAAAAGAAATCTGGCTTCTATTTGAAGAAGGAAGGAATAAAATATTATGCATAAATATAGAAAATTTTGGAATAAAGCAGCCAAAAACTACGATACACAGGTTAATAAAAAATACGCAAAAACTAATCGGGATACAATAGAATTAAGCAGAAAATATCTTAATTCAAATCAAACTGTTCTTGATTTTGCCTGCGGAACAGGCATTATAACAATTGAACTTGCCAAAAATGTGAAGAAAATGTATGCAATAGATATTTCGGAAAAAATGATAGAAATAGCTAGAAAGAAGATGATCAATAATAGAATTGATAATCTTGAATTTGAAGTAAGCAATATTTTTGATCCAAAACTAAATGGTATGGAAGTTAATGTTTTGTTAGCCTTTAACATTCTGTACTTTTTGGAGGATATAGATAGAGCTTTGAATAGAATAAGTGAATTACTCCCATCAGGTGGTTTGTTTATTTCGGCAACTGACTGTTTGGGAGAGAGGAAATCACTCAAAGAAAATTTACTGTCTTTTTTTCTTTCAAAATTGGGAACCATTCCCTTGATAAAAAAGTATAAAACGTTAGAATTGAAAAACATTATAAAGAGCCATGGTTTTAAGATTATTGAAACAAAAAATCTATATCATAATCCTCCAAATTATTTTATAGTGGCCAAAAAACAATAACGCAATCTAAAATATAGTATAGAAATTTAAAAAGTAGAGATTTGTCACTTCCACCTAAGTGAAGAAGC
>CAYWJZ010000023.1:1472-2863 GCA_964458635.1 uncultured Atribacterota bacterium | reverse complement strand
ATAGTATAGAAATTTAAAAAGTAGAGATTTGTCACTTCCACCTAAGTGAAGAAGCTAAATATATCAGGATGAGCCATATGATCATTTTTCGCCCGAAATCCAAAGTTGAAATTTATATTGCTTCAGAAATATTATGGCTAAAGTATAAATTGTACTAAATTCGAGTGCAGATGTTATCTTGCCTGCGTATAATTTCAGAAATAAATCTAGAAGGTGTGCAGATAAGCAGCTTTCACAATTAGAAGATATTGATCAGGATTTTATTTGTAATCGTTACTATCAAAAAATTAAAGTTAAAGAGGCAAGAAAAGCTAATGCAGATTAAAATTTTGGGGACTCGGGGGAGATTGAGGCTTCCAAACCATATCACTCAAGACATATTGGTGTTTTGATAGATAATATTTTATTATAGGTAAATCGTTTTTTTTTGAGCCTTCATATAGGGGGAAACAATCAAAGAACAGAAACTTGAAGAATATTAATCTAAATAAAAAAAATAAAAAAATAGATTTAATAATAGCTAATAGCAAAAAGAGATAGATAATTTAGAATCTAAGCAATTAAGCAACCCTTATCCAAATTTTTATGTCTTGGTGCAGCATTCACTGTGGCTAGAGAGAAATAAATAGTTTACGCTGATTTATTTTTCTGTTTGGTATAATATGAATAGATAGTTAAAAGATAAATGAAAGGATGAGAGTCATGAATATGCAAAAGTACCAGAAAAAGAGAAACTTTGGTTCAACTCCTGAACCGAAAGGAATGAAAAATCCCAAAAATAAATATAGAAATATTTTTGTCATACAAAAACACGAATCTTCTCATTTACATTATGATTTCAGGATTGATATTGATGGTGTTCTAGTTTCATGGGCTGTGCCCAAGGGGCTTTCTACAGACCCTCAAAAGAAACACTTAGCTATCCATGTTGAAGATCATCCCCTGGAATATGCTAATTTTGAAGGGAAGATACCCGAGGATCAGTACGGTGGTGGTACGGTTATTATTTGGGATCAAGGAAAATATCAGAATCTCCGTGAAGTAAAAATGTCTGCGGCACTTGAGGAAGGTAAAATCAAAATTTGGCTAGATGGAAAGAAAATCCAAGGTGGTTATAACCTGGTAAGGATGAATAAGAAAAAGAGCAAACAAGAAGAGTGGTTACTAATTAAGGCTGATGATGAAAAAGCTGATGCCAGACGAAAACCTACGAGTAGAGAGAATAAATCGGTAAAAAGCAATAAAACACTGGATCAAATCAAACAAGAGTATTCATGAAAACCTGTCAGGGGGCGGTACTTTGACAGGTTTTTTATTCAAAGTTAAAGATAACCCACAATTATAGCAATTGATAACACAATCAAGAAAATCCAGAAGAATATATTTAAGGT
>CAYWJZ010000023.1:0-1372 GCA_964458635.1 uncultured Atribacterota bacterium | reverse complement strand
CCGCACCGGGATGTGTTGGTTTGGCTGCTATTTCTTTTCCTGATATTCCTATTGTGAACCTCCTTAAATATATTTGGGATATCCATCCAGCTGTATTTAGCTTCTTTTAATTTTCAGCTTAGGCAAGTAGATTATCTAGATTATCGGCTTGCGATTCTCTCGTTCTATACACGGTAAAATTAGAGCTAAGCAGGGCATTTTTCCCCAATAACAGCAGGCTGGTATTACTAAAGGGGAAACCGTCCATAGATTCTCCATTTGCAATAGGTTTGTGCTGGTAGATAAGGGCACTTAAAGCTCTCTCGCATTCTGTTTCCGGGTCAACTATTCCTATCGAGAAGACCAGTTCCCGATCGTATAAACCACCGGTTAACCATCTGTCAAATTGCGCATGATGGCTAATTGCCTCCTGCACATTGTCTGCCATTCCGATATACAGAAGCCTGTATACCTGCAGCATACATTGACTCGGGTCATATCGCCCTTCATAGATACAATAAATTCCTGAAACAAGAGGAATAGTGTGTTTATTAGATTCACGCCAGTATCCGTCTAAGTAAATAGTAATATTTTTCACTTTTTTCTCCTCCTTTTATAAAATTTAGGCTAAATCTAAATAGTTGGATTCCAAATCGTCGGTTTTATGTACGGTAAAATATCCTTTTAACAGGGCACACCTCCCGGATAATGAGAGGATAGTATCCTCAAAGAGAAATTGGAACCGCTCATCGTTATTCAGGACCGGTTTGTGCTGGTAGATCAGGGCCGCAGCAGCAGCCTTCCGGCAATCTGGGGGCCGGACGATACCAAAGGAAAAACAAAGCTCATGATCCAATATCACCTGGCATAACCAATCCTCATAGTTTGGGTGATTGACAATTGCTTTTTTGACATCTTCGCTTTCTCCGATATAGATAAGTTTATTAATTTCAATCTTCCTGTTTTTCGGGTTAAAGCTGTTTTCATAGACACAGTAGACCCCGGCGATATCGGGGATTAACTCTTTATAGGGTTTGCGCCAGTAGCCGTGAAAGCATATACTGATTTCCTTCATTCTTATCCCTCCTTCTTATTTGCGCAAAATATGGCTTTATCATAATTTTCTTTTTCGAGTAAGCTGTCTAATTCTAATTGTGCCAAATCCAGCTGGCATACCACAAAACGCTTTCTAAGCAGATCAGTTGTCCCGGATAAAGAAATAGTGGTATCGCTAAAGGGGAATAAATAAAATTCCTCCTGGTTTAAGGGTGGTTTATGTTCAAAGATGAGGGCATTTTTTGCCCTTTGGTAATCCCTGGTATTAACATATCCCACCGAGAAAGACAGCTCATGCTCCGGGGCTATGCTCGCAAACCAGTTATCATAGGCCAGA
>CAYWJZ010000022.1:2809-11770 GCA_964458635.1 uncultured Atribacterota bacterium | reverse complement strand
GAAAAACATATTTACTCACCAATCCAAGTAATACTATTGAGCTTTTTGCCTATTTTGTTATATACTAAATACAATTAGTTAATAAATATTGTAATTTTAAAAATCCGGTCCTGCTAAGATATTGAGAGTAAATAGATAATAAGGTTCTTTTTTAAATATTTTGATATTTTAAAGGCTTTAATATGAAAGAAAAAGAAAATCAAAAAGAAATTAGAGAGAAAATTGAGGAATTAAGGGATATTATAAGAAAACATAATTATCATTATTATGTACTGGATAAACCCATTATCTCGGATTATGAATATGATAGCTTAATGAGGCGTTTAATTGCTTTAGAAAAAAAATATCCCGAGTTAATTACTCCTGATTCGCCAACCCAAAGGGTAGGAGCCAAACCTTTAGAAGAATTTAAAACCGCCCGACATTTGGTACCCATGTTGAGTCTATCTAATGCTTTTACCGAGCAGGAACTTCTGGATTTTGACCAGAGACTCAAAAAAAACATTTCTCAACAATCTTTTAATTATGTAGTTGAACTGAAAATTGATGGATTGGCTATTGCGCTGGTTTATAAAAATGGAATTCTCAAACGTGGTGCAACCAGGGGGGATGGTTTTTTCGGAGAAGATATTACCCAGAATTTAAGAACCATTAACAGTATACCTCTGAAGTTAAGGGATTCTCAAAACACAGGGACTATCGAGGTTTACGGCGAAGTCTACATGGATAAAGATAGCTTTAAGAAACTGAATGAAGAACGACTAAATAAAGGAGAAAACCTTTTTGCGAATCTCAGGAATGCGGCTGCCGGGTCAGTTCGTCAGCTGGATCCAGCGATTACCGCAAAAAGACAGCTGGATACTTTTATTTATCAGGCAACTTTTCCGGAAGGAAATCATTTTGATACCCATATGGAAGTGTTGAATTTTTTAAGAGATGCCGGTTTTAAAGTAAATCCTAATATCAAAGAATGCCAAGATATTCACCAGGCCATTGATTATTGTAAATCGTGGAAAAATCAGAAGAATAGCTTAAATTATGAAATTGATGGAATGGTAATTAAAGTCAATCAATTGAAATTAAGAGAAAAGCTGGGCTCTACTTCCAAAAGTCCCCGTTGGGCTATTGCATACAAATTTCCTGCTGAACAAATGACTACTGTCATTAAAGATATTATTGTGGGTGTTGGACGTACAGGAGCATTGACACCGGTGGCAATTTTAGAGCCAGTAATGATTTCAGGGTCCCGGGTTCAGAGAGCAACTCTGCATAACGAGGATGAAATCAAAAGAAAAGATATTCGTATAGGGGATACTGTGCTTATTCAAAAAGCAGGAGAAGTAATACCGGAAGTTGTAAAAGTAATAAAAGAAAAACGTTCTGGAAAAGAAAAGGCTTTTCAAATGCCTGATAGATGTCCTGTTTGTGGTTCAAAAGTAGTTAAACTGGAAGAGGAAGTTGTTTCTCGTTGCAACAATATATCCTGCCCTGCGCAGGTAAAGGAAAGAATAAAGCATTTTGTTTCCAGACCGGCAATGGATATCGATGGATTGGGATCAGCACTTATTGACCAGCTTGTTGATAAAAAAATAATCAAAGATTTTGCTGATCTATATTATTTGAAGAAGAAGGACCTCATTAAACTGGATAGGATGGCCGAAAAATCTTCAGACAATATTATTAAAGCCATTGAGAAAAGTAAAGAAAAGCCCTTACCTAATTTGATTTTTGCCTTGGGAATTCGCTATGTAGGAAACTATGCCGCAAAATTGCTGGCTAAAAGAATTGATAATCTTCTTGATTTAAAAGATATGGGTCAGGAAGAACTTATTGATATTGAAGAATTCGGACCTAAAATTGCCGGAAGTATCATTCAATTTTTTCAAAAAAAAGAAAATATAGAAATAATTAGAAAGCTTAAAGAAGTGGGAATAAAATTTACTTCACAAGAAAAAAAGAAAAAAAAGCAACCACTGAAGGGAATTCAATTCGTCTTAACTGGTACTCTGAAAAACTTTACCAGAGAAGAAGCAAAGGATAATATCGAGATGTCCGGTGGGCGCGTCACAGGTAGTGTTACGAAGAACACAGATTATGTGGTAGCCGGCAAAGATCCTGGCCAGAAATACCAGCAGGCAAAAAAGATGAAAATCAAAATAATCGGAGAAGAAGATTTTATAAAAATGTTAGAAAAATAAAAAAGATAAGATTAAAAAATTAAAAGGAGATTTTATGACTGAGAAAATCATTGAAAAAAAAGATGTAGAATATGCAGCAAACTTAGCTAAGTTAAAATTAAATGATCAACAAAAAAAATTATTCCTTAAACAGCTAAACAATATACTTTCTTATTTTAAGCAATTAAATGAGCTGGATACCGATAATGTTGAACCTACTTCTTATATTTTACATACTTCAAACCTATTCCATGAAGATATTCTTAAACCATCCCTGCCGCAGGAAACAGTTTTAAGTTTGACTGAATATAAAAAGGATGGTTATTTTAAGGTTCCCAAGATCTTGTAAAGCAGTAATCTAACCAATAACAAACAAGATCAGATGATGTCTGAGAAATAGGGGGAAACAATTGTATCTTAATGAACTAAAAGTAACAGAATACCTTGAAAAAGTAAAACAAAGAGAAATATCAGTAGAACAGGTAGTTGCAGATATATTTAATCGAATTGACCAGGTGGACTCAAAATTAAAGGCATATTTAAGTCTTAATCGTGAAGTTGCTTTTATGGAAGCAAGTAAAATGGATAATAAAATCAAAGAAGGTGACAAGGTACCACCTCTCGCTGGCCTTCCGATAGCGATTAAAGATATTATTTGTACTATGGACCTCGAAACTACTTGCGGATCAAAAATATTAAAAGGATTCATTCCGCCTTATGATGCCACGGTAATTAGAAAAATCAAAGATGCCGGTGCAATCATTATCGGAAAAACGAATATGGATGAATTTGGGATGGGTTCATCCAATGAAAATTCTGCTTTCCAGGTAACACTTAACCCTTGGGATACCAGTCGTGTACCCGGTGGTTCAAGTGGAGGTTCAGCGGTAGCAGTGGCAGCCGACGAGGCACTGGCTTCCCTTGGAACAGATACCGGGGGATCGATAAGAACCCCGGCTTCTTTTTGTGGAATTGTAGGGATGAAACCCACTTATGGGCGAGTATCCCGCTATGGACTGATTGCCTATGCTTCTTCCCTGGACCAGATTGGCACATTAACTAAAAGCGTGCAAGATTCAGCAGTAATGATGAACATCATATGTGGGCATGATTCAATGGACACGACATCTGCTAATATTCCTGTACCAAATTTTCTTGATGCCTGCCGAGAAGGTATTCAAGATTTAAAATTTGCTGTGCCACGTGAATTTTTTAAACAGGGTTTAAATGACGAAGTAAAGGATGCTGTAACAAAAGCTATAATGACAATTTCTCGTTTGGGTGGAAAAGTTGAAGAAATTTCTTTGCCCAATATAGAATATGCCTTACCGGCTTATTATTTGATTGCCATGGCTGAAGCAAGTTCAAATCTGGCAAAATTTGATGGAGTACAGTATGGTTTACGTATAAATGATCATGGCAGCCTTGAAGAAATGTATCAAAAGACAAGAACCGAAGGGTTTGGCCCAGAGGTTATTCGGAGGATTATGCTGGGAACTTATGCCTTGAGTTCCGGTTATTATGATGCATACTATCTGAAGGCACAAAAGGTAAGAACCTTAGTAAAAAAAGATTTTAACGAGGCTTTTCAGAAATATGATATTTTGCTGTGTCCCACTTCTCCTGTCCCTGCTTTTCGGGTCGGAGAGAGAGTAGATGATCCTTTAACTATGTATCTAACTGATGTGTATACCATGCCTGTTAACCTGGCAGGACTGCCCGCCTTGTCAATCAATTGTGGTTTTACCAAAAAAGAACATCTACCCATTGGTATGCAAATAATAGGAGGGGCATTCAGAGAAGAGAATATTTTTAGAACTGCCTTTAATTATGAAAGAGAACTTGGCAAAATTGTTTTACAAAAGCCGCGGATGTAAGCCAAAGGTTATTTTTTTAGAAAAAGAAATAAGAATGTGATTGTAAAAAGAATGGAGAAGATTATGCAAGAAGATGTTGTCATTGGTTTAGAGATTCATATTCAACTGCTAACCAATACCAAGATATTCTGTCATTGTAGCACTGATTATATTGATCAAGAGCCTAATACCAATACCTGTCCGGTTTGTCTTGGATTACCGGGGTCTTTGCCTGTGCTCAACAAAAAGGCAGTAGAATTAGCAATCAGAACAGCCATTGCTTTAAATTGCCATCTTAATAGAACTAATATTTTTCATAGAAAAAATTATTTTTACCCGGATTTACCAAAGGCATACCAGATTTCACAATATGATTTTCCCCTGGCAGGGGAGGGTTTTATGGAAATAAAAGTAGGTAAATCAGGAGAAAGGAAAAAGATCGGTATTGATAGGGCGCACATGGAAGAAGACGCCGGAAAATTAGTTCATCTGGAAGAGAATGGTATTATTATCGATTCTCTGGTTGACTTTAACCGTTGCGGAGTACCCTTGCTGGAAATTGTAACAAAACCGGATATTTGTTCTTCCGATGAGGCAATTGTTTTTCTACAAAACCTCAGAAGTATAGCACAGTATCTGGATGTGTGTGATGGTAATTTAGAACGTGGTTCCATGCGCTGTGATGCTAATATCTCAATCAGAGACCCTTACACCAACCAATTGGGGATTAAAACCGAAGTCAAGAACATGAATTCTTTTCGGGCCATAAAAAAAGCGCTTGATTATGAAGTTAACAGACAGCGGGAATTAATTAAGAGCGGAGAAAAGGTATTACTGGAGACACGAAGATGGGATGAACAAAACAATCGGACCGTTACCATGCGTGGTAAAGAAGAAGCACATGATTATCGGTATTTTCCGGAACCTGATTTATTGCCTTTGGCAATTGATCATTTTTGGGTAAGTAAAATTAAGAATAATTTACCGGAATTACCTGGAGATAGAAAGGAAAGATTTATACGCGATTTTGGACTTTCTGATTATGATGCCAGTCGCCTGGTAGAAGCAAAATCAATAGGCAATTATTTTGAGGAAGCTGCTCGGGACTATAAAGATTACAAAAAATTAGCTAATTGGATATTGGGAGAATTATTGCGGTTTTTGGGAGAGGAGGATATTGATATTGATTCAAGCCCTATCTCTGCTGAAAGATTAGCTGAATTACTCCAGTTAATAGATCAGAAGGTTATTAGTGGGAAAATTGCTAAAACTATATTTGAAAAAATGTTTAAAACCGGTCAGAGAGCTTCTCTTTTGGTTCAAAAAAGCGGACTTACTCAAATTAGTGATGAAAACGAAATTGACGTAATTATCGAAAAAGTTATCAAAGAAAACCTTCAGTCGGTAAATGATTACCGTTTAGGTAAAGAAAAAGCAGTTAATTTTCTGGTCGGCCAGGTTATGCGCCATACAAAAGGTAGGGCACAGCCTGATTTAGTGCTTAGTTTATTAAAAGAAAAGATAAATAAATGGCAAGCTTAGCTTATAATTATAACTAATAAATAGAAGTATAAAAAACCAGAAAGGAGGAATTATAATGGATAAATACAGATGCACAGTTTGTGGTTATATTTATGACCCGGAAAATGGAGACCCTGAGTCAGATATCGAACCAGGTACCTCTTTTGCTGATTTACCAGATGATTGGGTTTGTCCTTTATGTGGTGCTAGTAAAGATGAATTTGAAAAGGAGGAATAACTTTGCCAGTAAGAGAAATTATGGAAAACATTTACTGGGTAGGTGCCATTGATTGGGACAGAAGGTTGTTTGACGAGCTTATACCTCTACCTGCGGGAACCAGCTATAATGCCTATTTAGTTAAATATAAAGATGAAGCACTTCTTCTCGATACCGTCGACCCTGCCAAAAAAGATGAATTCTTTAAGAATATAGAAGAATTAAAACCAAAAAAAATCAGTTATATTATTGCTCATCATGCTGAACAGGATCATGCCGGTTGCATAAAGGATGTGCTGCAAGCATATCCGGGTTGTCAGGTTGTTACCAATAGAAAATGTAAAGATTTATTAATTGATGAATTACACTTAGAGGAGAAGGACTTTCATGTGGTTAAGGATGGGGAGGTTTTTCAATTCGGCAATAAGGAATTTCAATTTGTTTTTACTCCATGGGTGCACTGGCCGGAGACATTTTTGACTTATCTACCAAAGGAAAAAATATTATTTACCTGTGACTTTTTTGGCTCACACCTGGCAAGCAGTGAATTGTGGGCATCTGAAGATAACCATTTTTATCGAGCTGCCAAACGTTATTATGCCGAAATCATGATGCCTTTCAGACAAAACATTAAAAAGCATTTAATAAAATTAAGTGATATACTCATTGATATTATTGCACCCAGTCATGGTCCTCTATACCAAAACCCGAAATATATTATAGAAGCCTATAATGAATGGATTTCAGATGAAGTAAAAAATGAGGTGATTATACCTTATGTTTCGATGCATGGAAGTACTCAAAAGATGGTATCCCATTTAATGGAACAATTGATAAAGAGAAATATTAAGGTTATCCCCTATCATTTAACGAGTACTGATATTGGAGAGCTGGCAATGTCTTTAGTTGATACAGCGACTATTATTATAGCTTCTCCTACAGTGCTAACCGGCCCACATCCACAGGTAGTTTATGTTGCTTACTTATGTAATATCTTGAAGCCAAAGGCAAAATATGCCGGAATTATAGGTTCTTTTGGATGGGGAAGTAAGATGGAACAGGATATATTGCAGCTTTTAAGTAATTTAAAAGTAGAATTACTGCCATCCGTAATAGCGAAAAGTAATCCCAGAGAGGAAGATTTTACTAAGCTAGATCAGCTTGCTGAACAGATTACAGTTAATCACAGAAAATTGGGATAATTGTGAGCTTTTATCCCTCCCCACCCTTAACAGTGGGAGGGATAACTTCTTTATCCAGAGAGGAGTGACTAAAAATGTGGAAAAAAATTAGCATCTTGATATTTGTAATAACCATAATTTTATTAATAACCAATATCGTTGGTGCACAAAAGACAATCAATGATATCTTGTATGGTGACTTTACTGAAATAGAAACCTTCGGTTATATTAGTGTTAAAGTTCAGGGAGACGAAGCGGCAATGATTGGTTTGAATAGTAAGGAGTTAACCGATTATGCTAAACTGAAGTATAAAAACAACTTCAGTGGTATCGAATACCAGGAAATTACTGCGGAAGAATCATCTATATTCCAGGAAAAGGAAAGAGCTAAAAAAGTAGGGAGTATTTGGTTTAGAATATGGATTGTAGGGGAAAGTTTTCCAATTGCCTATTACATTGAATGTAAAGCGGGAAATTATAAAAATTATGAGATTTGGAGCGATGAAGTTCTTGGAGTTTGTGATGAAGAAGAAATAAATCAGATTGCCAGAAATGAAATAAACAGAATGATAGAAAATCTTGCAATTACCTTCTTTAAGGTCAGGGGGGAAATTTAATTCTCAGAAAGTTAGCTTTCGATATATCTTAATTAATGTCTAATGTTGTCAATAGAAATAGAGACCTGTCTCAATAATAATGTTCCTTTAGTTAGCTGGTAAAATGAAAATAAAAGATTTCTTTGAAGATTATTCAAAATTACCACATAGTATTTTTGTGCTATTTTTTGCTCGCGTCGTGCATTCCATGGGAAATTTTGTATTTCCTTTTCTGGCGATTTACCTGACAAAAACATTATTATTCAGTGAGCAAAAAGCCGGTTTCTATGTTATGCTGGCAACAGCGGCAAAAATTCCTGGATTATTGCTGGGAGGCAAGCTATCTGATATCTTAGGAAGAAAAAAAGTCTTTATCATATTTTCTTTTCTTTCCGCATTTTTTATTCTTTCCTGTTTAGTGGTTTCAACGAAGGAATTAATTCCCTGGTTGTTAGCCCTGTCAGCTGTTTTTAATGGCGGAAATTATCCTGCATTGAATGCCATGGTAGCTGACATGACTAATCCGGATAATCGCAAAGCTGCCTTTTCTTTATTATATTTGGGAATGAATATCGGTTTTGCTATTGGACCACTTGTAGCAGGATTCCTCTACAATAATTACCTGCGGTTGCTTTTTATTGGTGATGCAGGGACCACGTTTATATCTATATTGTTAATATTTTTCTTTATTGAGGAATCCATTCCCAGTCAAGACAGAATAAAAGACTCAATTATTTCTGACCATAGTTTTGAAAAGGCAGAGGAGGGTAATATATGGACAGTTTTATTTTCCAGACCATATCTTATTTTTTTTACTTTTGTCTTTACGCTTTATTCTTTTGTTTATGTGCAAAATGAATTTACCTTGCCTCTACAGATGATCAAAATATTCGGAGAAAAAAGTCCCCAATATTTTGGTACCATTATGACCATTAATGGAGTTGTAGTTATTTTTTTGACGGTATTTATTATTAGTTTTACCAGAAAGCATAAATCGATTCTCAATATTTCCTATGCAGGCATCTTGTATGCTATTGGTTTTGGAATGATTTATTTTAGTAATGACATGATATTGTTTTCTATATCAACTATTTTCTGGACTTTGGGAGAAATTATGGCCTCTACATATTCTGATGTTTATATCATTAATCATACACCGATTACTCATCGTGGCAGATTCAGTGCTATTATACATATCTTGATCGGTTCAGGATTTATTTTTGGCCCCTATCTCTCAGGTATTTTTATTAGCCATTATGCAATTGAAAATATATGGCCTTTTGTGTTTATCCTGGCAATCTTTTCTGCATTGCTAATGTATATACTCCATTATTTTGAAAATAATTCTCATGATCAATTATTTCAAGAGCAATAAATATACGGCTCTCTGCCGGTTCTTTTCAAGACTATTTT
>CAYWJZ010000022.1:0-2799 GCA_964458635.1 uncultured Atribacterota bacterium | reverse complement strand
GTTCTTTGGAAATTAAGAACTGGCAAATTAAAATTTAATATTATCGGGATAGGAGTAAATTATGATAAAAAGGAATTTTATTATTACACTACTTTTAATTTTTCTTTTTTCTTTTACATCTTTAGCCATACAGCAAGAAATTCAACTAGATTCAAAAATTTCCCGGGTCCAGGTATATCCTGAATCCGCCATGGTATTTCAAGAAGGGGGAATAGAATTAACTAAGGGTAATTACCGACTAATTTTTACCGATGTTGTTGAAAAGATTGATGACAGAACTATTCATGTGGAATTGGAGAAAGATGCTCAGAGCAGAGTTAGAATCAAAGGTGTTAGCATGAAAACTATTCTCTTGCAGGAAGAGCCTGAAGAAAAGATCAGGCAGTTAAAGGAAGAGATTAAACATCTGGAAAAAGAGATCAAGAAGATAACAAGCGAAAAAAATAGTCTAAACGATAAGAAAGAATTTTTGAATTCAATTATTTATCTTTTTCAAGATCAAAAAAAAGCTGATGATTCTGCAATGCAAATTCCCTCAATCGAGCAGCTGGAGAGTCTTTATGTTTTTTTGGATGAGAAGTTAAAAATAAACTATCATCAGAATTTAGATTATGATTTTCAAATTGAAGCTTACAGAGATCAAATTACTTTCCTCCAAAAACAATTACAGCAGATTACTGAAGAACGGAGAGATTCCATAAAAGCAATTAGTATAGATTTGGAAGTTTTTCAGAAAAAGCATTTCAAAATATTTTTAGCTTACCAGATAAATAAAGGAATAAGCTGGCAACCGGTATATGATGTCAGGGCAGATATTAAGAAAGGTAATTTAGCACTAACTACCTATGCCTTAATCAGCCAGACTACCGGGGTGGATTGGGAAAACGTGGACATTTCTCTCTCTACTGCCAGGCCAACAGTTTCAGGACAATTACCTTCTATTGAACCGTGGTTTCTGAGACCATATCAGCCCGATGAAAGAGTCAGCAAAACAATGGAGTTGCCTATGGTTGATCGTGAAGAATCTAATATAGCCGGTACAGCTTTAAAAGAACCGGATTTTTTAGTACCGGTTGAACACAAAGGGACTAGTTTATCTTTCCATATTCCTCAAAAAGTTTCCATTCCTTCGGGAAGTAGCCGGGAAAAAGTGATGATTTCTGAAAAACAATTGGCAGGAAAATTAAATTACAAAGCTTATCCAAGAATAAGTCCCTATATGTACTTTAACGTGCTGGTAGAAAATCATTTGGATATTCCCTTACTCCCCGGAAATGTAAATATTTTCCTAGATGGTGGATTTACTGGTAATACATATTTAAATTACATTCCACCCGGGGAAGATTTTGATATTTCCCTGGGTATTGCGGAAAATGTCAAAGTAAAAAGAGAATTATTAAAAAAATTCAGGGATGAAACGTTGATAAGCAACATTCCATCATCGAAAGTCGTCACAAAATACGAATACAAGATCACTGTTGAAAATTTCCAGGAAATAGAGTCATCATGCCAAATTTTTGAGTCCATTCCTGTTCCGGAAGATGATCGAATTCAGGTTAATTTAGAGAAGGTCACCAAAGACCCGGAGGAAAGAGACTGGAATAGCAAAAGAGGTGTTTGGATGTGGGAATTGCTATTAGGTCCACAAGAAAAAACAGAAATTTATATCACTTATTCAATTATTCATCCACGAGATATGCAAATTATTGGTTTACCATGAGCAAGGATGGTTATAAATTTGTGATCTGCGGTTAGATTAGGAAAATATAACTAAAAAAAAATAAGAGAATAGTTCGCGGATTTCATCATCTCCGAACTATTCTCTTATTTTAATCACTGATGATATCAGATAATTTCTCTTTAACCATACTGAACTGTTTTTTGTACTGTTTTTCTAATTGTTGTAGCTGCTGTCTTGATTGTTGGTTTTGTTCTAGGGCCTCTTCTAAACTTAACTGTTTTATCATAACTTGATTTCCCTGTTGGAATGTTTGTAATCGTTTTTGGGGATCCCTGTCTAACTCTTCTTTAAATTTTTGCATTAACTGTTCTTTATTTTTAATAAAATCATCCTTAATTTTTTTAAACTGTTGGATATAATATTCAATATCTGAATATTGGCCGGACTTTTTTAAATTTTCAATTGCCAGAATGCCCTTTTTTCTCTTTTCAAGATCATAATTATTACTCTGAAAGGTTAAAGATTGAAGGAATTTTTTTTCTGCTTTTAATAAGTATTTACGTGATACGCCCTTTAAGTGATGCCAAAGATCATCTGCTTCAATCTTATCTTTATAATATTTAGCCAAAATAGCATTAATTTTTTCCTGTTCTTTCATATCAGCCATTTCCTGTAGACTTAATTTATCAATTTTTTTGGATTTTTCCATGGCTATCTCTCGAGCTGATTTAATCTGAGCCATTTTTGTTACCTCCTTCTAAATAGGGCGAAAAAGCGATCTTGATAAATATCAAATAGACCCCAACGATCTAATTCTTTTTTTAAATCTTTTGGTTCCATATCACCTTTTTTTGTCATGTTAAACATAGATTCAATTTCTTTTTTAGCTATAATGGGGATACCACGTTTATCTCTGGATACAACCTGTTGACCAAATTGAGTAGTAGAAATCAATCCCATTTTTCTAAGTTCAGGATATTGGGATTGATGTGCACTTGTGGTCATCATATATAAAATGAATTTAAATAAGGAAATACCCCACAACTCTCCCACTCCTTCAATAACAGCAGAAAGATTTTCATTTCTTTTGTCAATATCTTTCGAAATCTTAATCGCAA
>CAYWJZ010000021.1:0-13312 GCA_964458635.1 uncultured Atribacterota bacterium | reverse complement strand
TATCGGGAAATGACTTCAGAAGAGATAAAAAAAGTGGAAAGTAATGGGAAGTTCAATCTTGACCAAACAGAGGATAATTTAATTTTTTTAGGACTTATGGCTATGATTGATCCACCCCGAAAAGAGGCAGTTCAATCAGTAAAAACATGCCGGCAAGCCGGGATTCGGCCGGTAATGATAACAGGCGATTATTCCTTAACTGCCCGGGCTATTGCAGAGCAACTGGATATCTATAGATCAGGCGATAAAATCATTACTGGAGTAGAATTAGAAAAGATGTTACAGGAGGAATTGGAAGAAATTGTTTTAAAAACAACAATCTTTGCCCGTGTCTCACCAAGGCACAAAAGAAGAATAGTTCAGGCTTTACAGAAGAATAACCAGGTGGTGGCAATGACCGGTGACGGAGTAAATGATGCTCCTGCATTAAAGGAATCAGATATCGGAGTTGCCATGGGAATCACCGGAACTGACGTTTCCAAAGAAGCAGCAGATATGATATTAACTGATGATAATTTTTCATCTATTGTAGCTGCAGCTGAAGAAGGGAGAATAATTTATCAGAATATCCGTAAATTTATCAGATATTTACTATCCTGTAATCTTGGGGAAATAATCACAATTTTTCTGGCAATCCTAATCGGTCTTCCCCGTCCTTTGCTGCCTATCCAGATTCTTTGGGTTAATTTGGTAACTGATGGGTTTCCCGCCCTGGCACTTGGTGTTGATCCTGGAGAAGCAGATCTGATGAACTATCCACCCAGGGATCCGAATGAAGGAATTTTTTCCGGCAAGATGGGTTTTAATATTTTTTCCCAGGGAATATATAGGTATAATCACCTTAATTGCCTTCTATTTCGGTTATAGACAATATTCCTTAGAAGTCGCAGAGACCATGGCTTTTGGGACTTTGAGCTTTACCCAGTTATGGCAGTCTCTAAATTCCCGATCTGAACGATATTCCCTGGTAAAAATAGGCGTCTTCGGTAATAAATACCTGATTATGGCCATCTGTTTTTCCGGTTTATTACAATTATCAGTGATGCTAATTCCCTATTTACAGGGAATATTCGAGGTTGTATCACTTAATTATCTGCAATGGCTGATAATTATTGGCATATCTTTCACTACCATACCTTATGTAGAGACATTAAAAAAATTAAAGTTAACTTACAGACAGGATAAAGTTAAAGGCAACAAATGAATTACTGTATATCAAAAATATGCAATAATTTATTTAAAGAATTATTTATTATTATATTACCGGGAAATTAGTTTTCCTGCACCCGGACCGGAAGTGGTATTATATATTTGTTCAACTTTAAATATCACCATACCTTTAGCAGGAAGGGTTTCTTTTCTTGATTTTACCCATTTTTTAAATTCTTCATATTCTGGTCCTTCAGAAACATACTGGCAGGAACCTTTGAGCTGGTACCATTTTCTCTCTTCTTCTTTTTTTGTGAGAATAGAGGCTTGAGGGTTTTCTTTCAGGTTAGTCAATGTTTTGAAAAAATAGTTATCTCCTATTAAAATAGTTTCATCATCTCTGATCTTTTTGCACCCAATCATATTTACATTAGGGATTAAAGATTTGCTTGCAGTTGCAAAAGCAAATGCCTTATCATTATTAATAATACTTTGAATCTCTTGAGGAATTTTCATTTTTTAAATCCTTTCAAAATGTTGATATTTAATAATTCAGTTTTTTATTATAATGATTGACCAAATAAAAATCAAATCATACATTGGTAAATTATTGGTAAATTTGTCAATAGGATGGATTTAAAGCTGAATAAAATGATTTTCCATAAAAAAGATTAAGATAAACTATCTGATAATTTTTCACCTGAAGTCTAAACAGACAGTCATATTGTTTAGAAATATTCAGATAAAATAAAAGAAAAGGCATAAAAAATAGTAATCAAGCAAAAGTTAAACTTCTTTTAGGGATTCTTAAAGCTACTGTTATACGGGTGTGATATTTACTGATAAAATAACTTTGATCTAAAAAACCATTTCACTTTATAACTTTATTTATGATAAAATTTTATATATTTGTACCATCAAGTCCAAATAAGCCTCCTAGGTAAATAAGGAAGGGGAAAGATGATGAAAAAATCTCTGCGACTGGCACTGGCACAAATAAATCCCATTGCCGGACATCTATCCTATAATCGGGATAAGATAATATCTTTTATTAAAGAGGCAGAGGAACAAAAGGCAGATATTGTAGTCTTTCCGGAATTAGCGTTAACCGGTTATCCACCGGAAGATTTGTTATTAAAAAAACATTTTATTGATGATTCATTGAAGGAACTCAATAATATCTGCCAGCAAGTTGGTGACATCATTGTTTATGTTGGTACAGTAGCCCGAAAAAGGAAATGGATTATTAATAATGTGGCTACGGTATTACATCAACAGCAAGTGAGAGCGATATATCGTAAAATAGAATTGCCCAATTATAGTGTTTTTGATGAAAAAAGATATTTTAGTCCGGGGCGTAAATTTCTTATTATTGACATTGGCGGTATGCGTCTGGGAACTAGTATCTGTGGTGATATCTGGATAAAAAATGGGTTTGTTATAGAAAAACAGGCACAATTGGGTGCAAGATTGAATATCAATCTTTCTGCTTCACCATATTATGCCAACAAAATACAGGAAAGAATTGAGCTATTAAAGGAACAAGCCTCCAGGTTTGATACTTATATCAGTTATGTTAACCTGGTAGGAGGTCAGGATGAAATTGTTTTTGACGGCGGTAGCATGGTTATAAATCCGAAAGGAAAAATCATTGCCGCAGCTAAACAGTTTTCCGAAGATTTATTAATTGTAGACATACCCAGCAATAATCTCAAAGCAAAAACTCCTACTGTAAAAGCAAACTATTATCATGTACCAATAGAGCTGAATAAAAAAAATAGAACTCCTCACCTTAATTGTGTGGAAAAATTTTATAAAAATGAAGGAGAAATATACCAGGCCCTGCTATTAGGTACCAGGGATTATATTTCTAAATCCCGTTTTCAAAAAGTCGTTGTTGGGCTAAGCGGGGGCATTGATTCCTCACTTACAGCAACTATTGCCGTAGATGCCCTGGGTAAAAAAAATGTCAATGTGGTTTTTCTGCCTTCCCGCTTTACGACTACCTGTTCTAAAGAGGATGCCTATCAATTGGCTAATAATCTGGATATAAAAATTAGCGAGATCCCTATAGAAAAAATATTTCAGGAATATTTGTACTCATTGGGAAAAATCTGGGGAAAAATTGAATTTGATAAGACTGAGGAAAATTTACAAGCCCGGATTCGAGCCAATTTATTAATGGCTTTCTCCAATAAAAAAGACTGGCTTGTTCTAGCACCCGGGAATAAGAGTGAAATTGCGGTAGGTTATACTACACTCTATGGTGATCTGGTAGGGGGCTTCGGAATATTGAAAGATGTTTATAAAACACTGGTTTATCGGTTAGCTCGTTTTCGTAATCAACAAGCAGGTTGGGAATTAATTCCCGGAAGGATTATAGAAAAAACTCCTTCAGCTGAATTAAGGGAAAATCAAAAGGATACGGATTTTTTACCTATCTATCGGATATTGGATACTATTTTACAGGAATATATTGAAAGGGATCATTCTTTGTATCGTATTGTGGAAAATAGTGGTCTGGATGTGCAAACTATTATGCGTGTAATTCAGCTGGTTGATCATAATGAGTTTAAACGCCGGCAATCACCACCCGGTATTAAAATTACCCCAAA
Organism: uncultured Atribacterota bacterium; assembly: GCA_964458635.1. Taxonomy (GTDB): domain Bacteria; phylum Atribacterota; class Phoenicimicrobiia; order Phoenicimicrobiales; family Stramentimicrobiaceae; genus CAYWJZ01. The sequence continues at coordinate 9,548 of CAYWJZ010000021.1, read as the reverse complement.
ATCGTTCGGGAAAGACCGACGTATACCAATTATCGATGGTTATCGTATTGATTATTACGTGCAGCCAGGTGAGTTTGATTAAAAGTTTGACAATTACCAATTCTTTTTTTATGGTATGATATATTAAAGTGTGAGAATTTTTTTAAATTTAACACTGATAAAATTTTCCAAAAACCCTGCAGGAATATAACAGGAGTACAAAAATATGAATTGTGATGTTTCGGAAATTATCCGGGAGATAGAGAATGATTTTACTGTTCGGCCTTATCTAACAGCATTAGAGCAACTACCAGCCCAAGAAGCACATTTAGATGATTTTCCGGATTGGTTAGATGATATATTGGTTAATAACTTAAAAAAAGAAGGGATTGGAAAATTATATTCCCATCAAGCTACGGCCCTAAAAGCAGTCAACGATGGTAAAAATGTAGTTGTGGTAACACCTACCGCCTCAGGGAAAACACTCTGTTATAACCTGCCGGTACTGGATAGTATTATTAAGAAACCGGAAAGCCGGGCAATTTATCTTTTCCCTACCAAAGCTCTCTCTCAAGATCAATTAGGAGAACTTTATCGAATGGTTGAGAAGCTGGATCGACCGGTAAAAACTTTTACTTATGACGGAGATACTCCAGTCTCAGCCAGGTCTGCTATCCGTAAGCAGGGCCATATCGTGGTAACCAATCCTGATATGCTCCATACCGGGATATTGCCGCATCATACTAAATGGCATCAGTTATTTCAAAATTTACAATATATTGTAATGGATGAAATTCATATTTATAGAGGCGTTTTCGGTAGTCATATGGCCAATGTGATACGCAGGTTAAAACGAATTTGTGAATTTTATGGCTCCAGACCGCAATTTATTTGCTGTTCGGCAACTATTGCTAATCCTCTGGAATTTTCCGAAAAAATTGTTGGGGAAAAATTTAAGTTGATTGATAATAACGGGGCTCCCAGAGGTGAAAAATATTTTTTATTCTATAATCCACCAGTAGTGAACAGGCAGTTAGGTATACGCAAGAGCCTGATAAAAGAAACTGCCCGTTTAGTAAGTAAATTCTTAAATTATGATATCCAGAGTATTGTCTTTGCCAGAAGCAGACTGACAACCGAGTTATTAACCAGCTATTTGAAAGATTTTCTGGTAAAAAACGGGCAGGACAGGGATCTTGTGAGAGGATACAGGGGAGGGTACCTTCCAAATTTGCGCAGAGAGATTGAAAAAGGACTTAAAGAGGGAAAAATCAAAGGAGTAGTCAGCACCAACGCCCTGGAACTGGGTGTGGATATCGGGCAATTAGATGCCTGTTTTATAGCCGGTTACCCGGGGACGATTTCCAGTACCTGGCAGCAAGCCGGGCGGGCGGGCAGACGAACTAATTCTTCTGTGGCAATTTTAGTTGCTTCCAGCGTACCATTAGATCAGTATATCATAAATGCCTCGGATTACTTCTTTAAAGAAATACCGGAATATGCGGTAATTGATCCGAATAATCTCAGTATCCTGATAAGTCATATTAAGTGTGCTGCCTTTGAATTGCCCTTTATACAGGGAGAGAAATTTGGTTCTGAAGAATTGGAAGAGATATTACAATTTTTGGAAGATAAAAAAATAATTCATTTTACCCGGAATAAATGGCACTGGATGAGTGAATCTTATCCTGCCGATGAAATAAGCTTACGCAGTGCTTCTACCGAAAATTTTGTAATTATTGATACAGACGTCACAGAGGGAAATAAAGTTATCGGAGAAGTGGATCGTGAAAGCGCCCCGACTACTATTCATGAAGGTGCTATTTATATTCACGAAGGAGAGCAATATACCATTACTAAATTGGATTATAATGACTATAAAGCTTATGCAAAGAAGGTAGATGTCAATTATTATACCGATGCCCAGGTAGAAAGTCATATAAAAATCCTGGATGTTTTCGAGGAACGGCATGAAGAAAATATCCAGCATCAACACGGAGAGATAACTATTACTACAATTTCTACCATGTATAAAAAAGTGAAATTCTATACCCATGAAAATTTAGGCTATGGAAAAATAAATTTACCTGCAGAAGATATGCATACTACTGCCTATTGGCTGGTTTTATCAGAAGCAATTCATAACCATTTAGGCAGAAAAATACAGCCCGGATTTACATTTGACCTTGGAGGAGGATTGTTGGCATTATCCAATGTAATGGGTAATGTGGCTCCTCTGTTTATCATGTGTGATCCTAAAGATATCCGGGCAGTAGCTCAAATCCGTTCTCCTTTCACAGATTTACCTACCCTTTTTATTTATGATAATTATCCAGGTGGAGTTGGTTTTAGTGAGAAGATTTATGAACTTCATGGTAAAATCTTAAAAGCAGCAAGGAATCTAATTGAAAATTGTGGCTGTGATGAAGGATGTCCCTCCTGTGTTGGACCTATTAACCAGGTTGGCAATCATGGAAAATATAGTGCGCTTTTAATCTTAAAGGAGTCTATTCACTGAGATGGATTTAAAAGAACGTCTGGAAAAAATCGAAAGTTTAAAGAAGAAAGTTCGACAAATCAACCAAGTGCGTCGGGAGAGAATTCCTATATTTTCGAAAGACAGAAAATCCAAAGCGGTTTCAGATGTTCTTAGCGGAAATATAATAGATACACCTCATGGAACCTGTTTTTATAGGGAAAAAATATTTCCCTTGAATACCTCCCTGGGTGATTATTCTCTGGCAGAAACTTCTAACCATTTCCCCGGGGGATTAAATTCCTGGATTTTTAAGCCTGATGAAGCGTATAAAAATATTAGATTGGATCAAGCACTTTTTTTTGATACAGAAACAACGGGATTAGCCGGAGGTGCAGGAACCTATATATTTTTGCTTGGTCTGGGTTTTTTTAAGAAAGATTCTTTTTGTGTCAGACAATATTTTATGTCCGATTATCATGAAGAAGAAGCACTTCTCTGGGCAGTTAATCAGTTATTTGCTCAAGATTTTAAATTATTGGTTACCTATAACGGGAAATGTTATGATTTTCCCTTAATGAATACCCGTTTTATTATGGCCCGATTTCCACTTAAATTGCCTGATCCCTATCACCTTGATTTGTTATTTCCCACTCGGCGGCTATGGAAAAAAAGGTTACAGGATTGTTCTTTGAATAATATAGAAAGAAAAATATTGAAGATTAATCGTGAGGAAGACATACCCGGTTATCTCATTCCCCATGTCTATTTTCGCTATTTACAAGATAGAGATGCCCGTCCGTTAAAGCCGGTTTTTGAACATAATTTGCAGGATATTATCTCGTTGGTCTTTCTGTCAGCTAAAATCAGCAAGCTCTTGCATGATCCTTTTCACATGGGAAATTACGGCATTGATCTTTGCAGTATTGGCAAGATATATGAGGGAAACAAAGATTATAAGTATAGCAGTCGATGTTATGAAGAGGCATTGCAGCGCAATTTGACAGATGAGGAATCATTAGAAGTGTTAAAATTATCTTCTTTTGCCTATAAAAGACAGAGCAAATGGGAACAGGCGGAAAAGACCTGGCGAGACATTATTAATCTTAGCAATGAATTTACCATTTACCCTTATGAGGAATTAGCCAAATATTACGAGCATTATCTCAAGGATTATTCCAAAGCATGTACTGTAGTGGAGGAAGCGCTCTTAAGTTTGGAGTGTAAATATGTAAACCCGGAAAACAAAAAGAAATGGCAGCAGAAATTTCATTATCGATTAGCACGAATTAAGCGAAAACGAGAAACAGCCGAGATTCGTAATAAGTTAAGCTGAAAGAAAGAATTGCAAATGGAGAATTCTAAAAAGAATTATACGATCAAGGATTGGCCGGAATATGAACGTCCCCGGGAAAGATTGATGAATCATGGTGTAAAATATTTAACTGATGCTGAGTTACTGGCAATTATTCTGGTTAAAGGTTTTTCCGGAAAAACATCAGTCGAGCTGGCAAGAAACCTATTGGCACGATTTGGCAGTCTGAGAAAATTGATGAATGCATCTTATTCAGAAATAAAACAGATAGAAGGGATCGGACAGGCTAAATATTCCCAGATCAAGGCAGCCCTGGAAACGGGAGTGCGCCTGTCCCGGGAAAAAATGTTCCCCGGGAAAAAAATCCACAAAGCCCAGGATGTGGTGGATTACTATTATACCGAAATCCGGGATCAAAAAAAGGAGTTGTTTCATATTATCCTTCTGGATATTCGTTATCAAATCATTCGTGATGTCCTTATTTCAATGGGAAGTTTAACCGAGACAACAGTCCATCCACGGGAAGTTCTCAAAGAGGTAGTCAAAGAATCTGCAGCAGCGGTTATTTTTCTTCATAACCATCCCAGCGGTGACCCCCAGCCCAGTCAACAGGATATTGAGCTTACAAATAGATTATGTGAATCCTGCCAGATGATGGGGGTAAAAGTTCTGGACCATATTATAACAGGAGAAGATCGTTTTTATAGTTTTGCCCAAATGGGAAAATTAACAAAAGACAAAATATAAAAACAGAGGAGTTTATAATGAAAATAATTGATCTGAAATATTGTACAAAATGTGGCAATCAACTGGAGAAGAGAATAATTCAGGAAAACGAAAGGTTGTACTGCCTGCATTGTGATACAACTTACTATGATAATCCTACCCCCAGCGTTTCCGTAGTAGCCAGGAATAATAAAGGTCAGTTACTCCTGGTAAAGCGGAAAAAAGAACCCCAAAAAGGGTTCTGGGCCTTACCGGGAGGATTTATAGATGACGGTGAATCAGCAATTCAATGTGCCCTGAGAGAATTAGAAGAGGAAACCGGTTTAAAGGGAATTGTAAAACGTTTTGTCAAAATATACAATTACGAAAGCAAAATGTATGGATATGTTATTATCATTATCTATGAAGTAGACATAATCGGAGGAAAACTGAAAGCCGGTGATGATGCTGAATGTGCAGAATTTTTTGAAATACACGAATTACCTGTTCTGGCCTTTCCTTTTCAGGAAAAAGCAGTTGAACAGGTAATAGGATGTTCCTTATCAAAGATAAGATAAAGAGAAAAATATATTAAGAGGTATTTTTAAGATGAAAGAAGTTAAATTTTTTAAGAAAGATGATTTAAAAGTAAGAAAGGTATTGAAAAGTTCTCAAATACGAGCTGTAGCTCATGATCATGTGATGATGACTTTATTTGATTTTGGCCCGGATGATAAGGTTATGCCCAATCATAAACATCCCCATGAACAAATTAGCTATATTTTAAAGGGGAAGGTCACAATGGTAGTCGGGGGGGAAAGCCGATTATTAAAAGCAGGTCATGGAGTAATTATACCACCAGATGTTGAGCATGAAGTAATAGCAGTAGAACAAGATTCTCAAGTGTTGGATATTTTTTACCCATTGAGAGAAGACTATCTTTCCTGATAGAAAATATAAGAAAGAATGTTTATGAAAATTTTAGCTGTTGATTATGATGGAGTAATTGTTGATAGTGTAATGGATTCTCTATTTGTCAGCCATAATGCTTATTTAAGGCTCTTTGGAAGCGCCAGCAGACAAAAATTTGGTGGTGAATTGTTTACTTTTCAAAACTGGCCCGTAATTCAAAAAAAATATAAAAAAGAAATTGAATATTACCGATCTCTCAGACCCTATATTCGTGGAGCTACTGATTATGGTTTAATACAGAAATTAATGGAAGAAGGTAGGGAAATACGGAATCAACAGGAATTTGACCACTATAGACAAACAGTTCGCTTTGACTTTAAAAAGTTTCATGACGCCTTCTATGAGGAGCGCAAAAGATTGCAGCAGGAGAACTTTGAAGGATGGTTAGCCCTGGAACCTCCTTATAAAGGGGTAATCCGAGGTATGCGTCAATTTGCTAAGGAGGGGATAAAAGTAATGATTGCCACCTCCAATCGTAGAGAATATATTGTTAGGACTTTTTATCCTCAATATTATGATATCCCGGTTGATTCTGATGATGTGCTGGATTTTCGTTTTGGAGAAGATAAATCAAGCCAGATGCATCATATTTGTGATAAATATGGAGTAAATTATCAAGATATTTACTTTATAGATGATCAATTGGCTCATCTGGAGCAAACAGGCAAATTGGGAATTCATATTTTTCTTGCGGGGTGGAGTTATGCTACTCAGGAACAAATAAAGCTGGCCCTGGATAAAGGAATTCCTGTTATTGAAAGAGAAAAGGATTTCTATCAGAAAATCAAAGAATATATAATGAGAAAATAATTTGGAGGAAAAAATTATGAAAGTTACAGATTATCATAAAGTACCTTTGGAAGCAGTAGAAATGGAAGAAGCAAAAAATGTCCAGGTAAGATGGCTTATCTCCGATAAGGACAATGCCAGAAATTTTGCCATGAGACTTTTTGAGTTAGGACCAAAAGGCAACACACCTTATCATACCCATGACTGGGAACATGAAGTATTTGTCCTGGAGGGTGAAGGTGAAGCCAAGATTGAGGGGAAGGTTTATCCTATAAAAAAAGATAGTGTGGTATTTGTTGAACCCGATCAAGAACATAGTTTTAAAAATACCGGGAATGATGAACTAAAATTCCTTTGTTTGATTCCTTATAAATAATCATCTTTTGAAAGAATAAAAATATTATTTGGTAGCGGAGCATGCTATGAAAGTATTGGCAGTAGATTTTGATGGGGTCATCAGTGATAGTGCTCTCAAATCTTTATTTGTCAGCCATAATGCTTATTGCCGTCACTTCGGCCCCGAGGTCCCAAAAAATTTTGGAGGGAAGCAATTTACCTTTGAAAATTGGGATCAAATAAAAGAAGAATACAGCAGGGAAATGGAGAAATATCGTCAAATGCGTTCCTATGTTGAACTTTCCTGTGATTTTTTTGTGATCATAAAAATTATTGAAGACCAAATTGAAGTAAAAAACCAGCAAGAATTTAGAAAAATTCGCAATCAATTGAATTTTGATTATCAGTTTTTTCATGATTTATTTTTTCAGGAAAAAGAGCGATGGCAAAATAAAGATTTTAAAAAATGGTTTTCCCTTGCACCAATTTTCGAAGATGTAACCACGGGAATTAAAAAATTCTTAAAAGAAGGCAAAAAAGTGGTTGTCGCTACTTCTAATTTAGGAAAGGCAATTCATCCTGCTTTTCATCCAGATTGTTTGGGTTTTCATATTGGTTTAAAAGATATTTTTGATAAGAATTACGGTAAGAGCAAAACAGATCATATGAAGGCCATAACTAAACAATATAAGGTAAATTTTAATGATATTTATTTTATCGATGACCAGCTAAGTTATCTGGAGGAAACTCAGATGTTAGGGGTAAATGTTTTTATGGCCGGATGGGGTTATTGTACCGAAGAACAGAAAAAAATTGCCCGGGAAAAGGGAATTGCTGTGATTGAAAAAGAAAAATATTTTTACCCTGTTTTTAAAAAAATGTTAGCATAGAATTATAACTGTCAAAATTAAGAAAAGATCTAAAATAAATAGCAATAATGGAGGTATACTAAAATGTATAGTGATTTAAATCCCGGAAAAAGAGTTTTGATGGGACCCGGGCCCAGTGATGTTCATCCGCGTGTCTTAAAAGCGATGTCTACACCTCTGGTTGGACATCTTGATCCGGATTTTCTGGCAATTATGAATGATACCAGAGAGATGTTGAAAGAGATTTTCCAAACAAAAAATGAATTAACTATTGCCCTGTCCGGAACCGGAAGTGCCGGAATGGAAGCTTCTCTGGTTAATCTGCTGGAACCGGGTGACAAAGCAGTAATCTGTATTAATGGCTTGTTTGCCGAAAGAATGGCTGATATTGTAAAACGATGTGGAGCCGAACCGGTGATCGTTCAAGCAGAATGGGGAAATATTGTGAAGCCGGATCAGGTAAAGAAAGTTTTAAAAGAAACTAGTAAGGTTAAATTATTAGCGATTGTTCATGCTGAAACTTCCACCGGAGTCAGACAACCACTGGAAGAACTTTCCCGAATGGCAAAGGAAATAAATGCCCTTTTTGTGGTAGATGCAGTTACTTCACTAGCCGGCATCCCGGTGGAAACCGATAAATGGGGAATTGATGCAATTTATAGTGGTACTCAGAAATGTCTCAGTTGTCCCCCTGGTTTAGCACCGGTTTCCTTCAGTGATACAGCCATTAACTCTATTTCTCAAAGAACCACGCCGATTAGCAGCTGGTATCTGGATATTCAGATGTTGCAGAGTTATTGGGGCAAAGAAAGATTTTACCATCATACTGCACCCATTAATATGGTCTATGCCTTAAGAGAGGCTTTACGTTTAGTTCTTGAGGAAGGATTAGAGAAGCGTTTCCAGAGACATCAGCTTCATTCCAACGCACTTGTAGCAGGCCTGGAAGCTATGGGATTAAAAATGATTGCCCCTGTCGAATATCGCTTACCGGAATTAAATGCTGTTTACATTCCGGAAGGGATTGATGATACCACGGTAAGAAAATCTCTCTTAAATGAGTATGGAATTGAAATAGGTGGAGGACTGGGTAAATTTAAAGGAAAAGCCTGGCGCATAGGTCTGATGGGTTATTCTTGTTCTCGGGAAAATGTTATATTGTTCTTATCAGCGCTGGAGAATATCTTGCAGAATAATGGTTACTCCGTATCCGACCATGGTATCGCAGCTGCTAATGAAATATATGGGAACAATATTTAAAACCAGATGATTTGTTTTAAACAAAATAAAATGAACAACAAATAATAAATAAGGAGAGAGAATAATTTTAATTCTCTCTCCTTATTTATTATTTGTCCACCTGTTTTAATCATTTTTAATCAATTCCATAATTTAGTTAGTATTTAAGCAATTATGGCATACGGACTTTTGTTACAGGCCAGAAGACGAGAGAAGCTCTCCCGATAATATTTTCTTCGGGAACGAATCCCCAGAAACGGCTGTCACTACTATTTGAACGGTTATCTCCTAGTACAAAATAAGAATTTTCCGGTACAGTAACTTCAGGCATTGTTTCATGGGAGCGGTGTTCAACATAATCTTCTTCCAATTTTTCCCCATTAAGATAGACTATACCGTCCACAATTTTTACTCTGTCTCCTTCAACAGCGATAACTCTTTTGATATAGTTATAATTCTGATTAACAGGAGGTTTAAAAATAACAATTTCACCACGCTCCGGCTCAGTTAGCCGATAAACAATTTTGTTACAGATCAGTCTTTCCCGGTTAAAAAGGGTATCCTGCATGGAAGCTCCTTTTACTACGGTAACCTGTCCGATAAAAGTGATAATAATAAAGGCGATGATTCCCGCGCTTACCACTGTCTCAATGAGTTCACGCCACATTGGTTTTACCTTTTTTTCAATTTTTTTATCAATTATTTTGTTTTTACTTTTTTTCATTGATTCCCTTTCTAAAATATAATTTTTTGATACCTATGATACCTATAAAATTGATTATAACATATATCCAAAATTTCCATTTCCTTAAATATATTTTACCAGAAAAAGCAAACAGGTTATAATAAAAAAATACTAAAATTCTAA
>CAYWJZ010000020.1:8719-13586 GCA_964458635.1 uncultured Atribacterota bacterium | reverse complement strand
ATGCAGTCAGAAAAGCCACCGGGTACATGAGGCCATACCAGTAAATTTTAAATTGGCCAAGGGATATTAAAACAGGATTAATATTTTCAGGTATGTGTGCCCAATCAAAAGTAAATATCTGCTCCATAAACAACCTTTCTATTCAGTTCTATGTATTTAAATAATAATTAAAAACAATCTTCTTCCTGAATATACAGTATATTATTTTATATACCTGTTAAAAAGTATCAGCCTGCCAATTTTAACTAAAAATTACTCAAAATGGTAAGACTTTAACACTTTCATATAATTTGCTCTTTCAAAAGCGTCTGTTTCTTTGACATTTTGTTGACTCACAAGACCTCTGATTTCATTAATAGAATGATATTGATGTCTCCTGAGCCACTCTTCTGTTCCTTTAATCAATTCATCAATATATGGGATGCCTTTTTCCAGCAGGGCTGATGTCATCATCGTTACATTTGCTCCTGCTAAAATGCCTTTTATTATATCTTCAGTAGTATGAACTCCACCGGTAATAGCCAGATCAGTTTTTACCTTTTGATAAAGTATGGCTACCCATCTTAATCTCAAACGTAATTCTGAGGAGTGGCTTAATTCTAAATCAGGTTTTACAGACATATCCATTAGATCAATATCGGGTTGATAGAAACGATTAAACAGAACCAGACCATTTGCCCCTTCTTTAACCAATTTTTGGGTTATGTCCGGAATAGAGTTAAAATAAGGACTTAATTTTACCGCAATTGGTATTTTTATATTTTCTCTTAATGCCTTTATTAAATCTAGGTAAACCAACTCAATATCTCGACAGGATTTTGTGAAATTTGTAGGCAGATAATAAATGTTTATTTCCAGGGCATCAGCTCCGGCATCCTCGATTTTTTTGCCATAGCGAATCCAACCACTATTAGAAATACCGTTCAAACTTCCAATCACAGGTATTTTTACTTTCTCTTTCACTTTAGAAATGTAATTTACATATTCATCTGGAGCAAGCCGGTAATTGTTTACATCAGGCAAATAAGTCAATGCCTCTGCATAACTCTCAGTCCCTTTGCTTAAAGCATAATTTAACTCCTTTTCTTCTAATATAACCTGTTCTTCAAAAAGTGAATGTAATACTACAGCAGCAATCCCTTTTTTCTCCATCTCTTTGATTTTTTCAATATCCTCTGACAAAGGTGAAGCTGAAGCGATTAGGGGATTTTTTAAGTTAATCCCTAAATAATTTGTACTCAAATCAATCATTTATTTGTCCCCCTCTTTTTTGATATTTTCAGTTTCAGCCCATTTCTGATACATTTTCCAACGATTTAATACTTCTTCCTGAGCTTCTTTATAAAATTTACGTGCAATTTCCGGATAACTGTAGGTCAATATCCGGTAACGATTTTCCGCATAAATATATTCTTCTAACTCTATACTGGGTGGCTTGCAATCCAGTTGAAAGGGGTTTTTGTTCTGGTTTTTTAATTCAGGGTTATAGCGCATTAACGGCCAGTAACCGGACAAAACTGCTGCTTTTTGCTGTTTCAGCCCTTTTCTTAAATCATACCCATGGCCGACACAGGGAGAATAGGCAATAACAAGCGAAGGTCCCTGATAAGCTTCCGCCTCACGAAAAACCTTGACAGTATGGTTCATATCAGCTCCAATAGCAATTTTAGCCACATAAACATTTCCGTAATTAATAGCCATCATGGCCAAATCTTTTTTAGCCATAGGCTTCCCTCCAGCGGCAAATTTAGCAACAGCCCCTAAAGGAGTTGCTTTTGACATCTGACCACCGGTATTAGAATAAACTTCGGTATCCAATACCAGAATATTAACATTATCAGGTTGAGCAATAACATGGTCGAGTCCTCCATAACCAATATCATAAGCCCAACCGTCTCCCCCGATAATCCAGACACTCTTTTTCACCAAAGATTCTGCTACACTTTCTAATTGACGAGCCTCCTCTCGATCAATCTTCCTTAATTTTTTGGCTAATTTTTTTATCATCTTTCTTTGATTTTCAATTTCCGGAGTATCCGATTGAACCGTTTCCTTTAATTCGGCTACAAATTCTTCTTCCAAATCCTTCTTTAATTTATCCAAAAGTAAAATCGCATATTTTTTCTGCTGGTCAATTGCCAGCCGCATTCCAAAACCAAATTCAGCATTATCTTCAAACAGAGAATTGGACCATGCCGGACCATTCCCATCCTGATTATAGGTCCAGGGAGTAGCTGGAAGATTTCCGCCATATATTGAAGAACATCCGGTGGCATTAGCAATGACCATATGATCACCAAACAACTGACTGATAAGTTTTAAATAAGGTGTTTCCCCACAGCCGGCACAAGCTCCCGGAAATTCAAATAACGGAAGTGTAAATTGCAGGTCTCTGATACGATTAAGTTGTAATTTTGAACGGTCAACCAATGGTAACTTTTGGAAAAAAGACCAATTTTTCTTTTCCTGTTCCCTAACTGGGTCAATAGGCATCAGGTTAACTGCTTTTTTATCAGGGTCTTTTTTATTTTTTGCCGGACATATCTCTACACATAAACCACAACCGGTACAATCTTCCGGGGAAACCTGTAAGGTAAATTGAGATCCCTTAAATGTCTTAATTTTACTTTCGGTTGACTTGAAATTTTTTGGAGCCTTAGCAAGTAAATCGTCTGAATAGACCTTGCTTCTAATGACCGCATGGGGGCAGATAAAAACACAATTCCCACATTGAATACAGGTTTGAGGATCCCATACCGGGATTTCCTGGGCTATATTTCTTTTTTCCCACTTAGTCGTTCCGGAGGGAAAAGTTCCATCAGCTTCAAAAGCACTTACCGGAAGCTCGTCTCCCTGTTGGGCGATCATTTTGCCAGTTACCTCCTGTACAAAGACTGGGGCTTCTGATGGTACAGGAGTTTTCTGATGTATAGCACTATCAGCCATTGATGGGACATGAATCTCAGAAATCGATTCTTTAGCCATATCTACTGCCTGATTGTTCTTCTTAATAATGGTTTCTCCCTTTTCACCATAAGATTTTTTAATGAACTGTTTTATTTTTTCTAGGGCAACATCTTCCGGCAGTATCTTACTTAAGAGAAAAAAGGCGGTTTGCATTACGGTATTAATTCTTACCCCTAATCCAGCTTCTTTGGCAATCTGATAGGCATTAATAGCAAAACATTTTAATTTTTTTTCAATAATAGTCTTTTGTATCTCTTGGGGAATTTTTTTCCATACCTCATCAGCAGAGTACGGGCTATTTATGAGAAAAACTGCCTGATCTTCAGCATATTTTAGGACATCATATTTTTCCAGGAAAGAAAATTGATGACATCCTACAAAATTTGCTTTTTCAATTAGATAAGGTGAACGAATAACCTCTTTTCCAAATCGCAGATGAGATATGGTCAGCGAACCTGCTTTTCGGGAATCATATACAAAATAACCCTGTGCATAATTCTCTGTCTCTTCACCAATAATTTTAATTGTACTTTTATTGGCACTTACTGTCCCATCAGAACCCAATCCATAAAAAATTGCTCTTACCCGTTCAGATGGTTCTATATGAAAAACTTCAGGATATTTTATACTTTTTTTGTTTACATCATCATAAATTCCTACTGTAAAGTGATTTGATGGAGAATCTTTTTCTATCTCCTCAAAAACTCCCTTGACCATAGCCGGGGTAAACTCCTTGGATGATAAACCATAACGACCTCCTGTTACTTTTATGGACCTGTTTAGATTATTTTCCGTGACATATTCATTGATAGCCGATAATATATCTATATACAGGGGTTCACCGAAACTGCCAGGCTCTTTTGTACGATCTAAAACACATATTTTTTTAACCGTCTCCGGTATTGACTTCCACAGATGTTTCATGGAAAAAGGTCGATATAATCTCACTTTGATAAGACCAGTTTTTTCACCTTTCCGATTGAGATATTCCACAGTTTCCTGAACTGTTTCACATCCCGAGCCCATCAATATTATTATTGACTCTGCCTGGGGATCACCTTCGTACTGAAAAAGATGATATTCCCGACCGGTAATTTCCTTAAAACGTTCCATCATCTTTTGGGTTATATCGGCACAAACATCATAATAAGGATTACAACTCTCCCTCGCCTGGAAAAATACATCAGGATTTTGAGCGGTCCCCCGAATAAAAGGATGTTCCGGAGAAAGTGCTCGTGCTCTATGCTTATAGATTAATTCCTGATCAATCATTTTTTTCATTTCATCTTTTTCCAGCAGTTTAACCTTTGAGATCTCGTGGGAAGTTCGAAACCCGTCAAAAAAATGTAAAAAAGGAACCCGGGAAAGCAGAGAAGCTGCCTGGGCAATCAACGGAAAATCCATTGCCTCCTGAACAGAAGCGGCAGAAAGTAGAGCAAAACCAGTGGAACGGCACGCCATAACATCAGAGTGGTCACAAAAAATGGATAGCGCGTGAGTAGCCACTGTTCTAGCTGCGACATGGAATACGGTGGGTGTCAACTCACCGGCAATTTTAAACATATTGGGAGTCATAAGTAATAATCCCTGAGAGGCAGTAAAAGTAGTAGTTAATGATCCTCTCTGTAGCGAACCATGAACTGCGCCGGCAGCACCGGCTTCACTTTGCATTTCAGCAACATGGGGAATTGCTCCCCAGATATTTTCTTTTCCCTGGAAGACCCATAAGTCTGCTAATTCTCCCATGGGAGAAGAAGGAGTAATAGGATAAATAGTTATATTTTCACTAAGATGATAGGCAGTATGGGCAGCTGCCGTATTTCCGTCAAGAGTAACCATTTTATGTTTCATTTTACTTTCCTTCCTTTTATAAAAAAATACAATTAATAAACTAATTATA
>CAYWJZ010000020.1:0-8709 GCA_964458635.1 uncultured Atribacterota bacterium | reverse complement strand
ATTCTCAAAGAATTCAGGATAACCGTCATAGAGCTGAAAACCATGGCTCCTTCCGCAATAGCCGGATGCAGAAGTCCAAGCATAGCCATGGGTATGGCAAGTATATTATATAAAAAAGCCCAAAATAAATTTTGCCGAATGACTTTAAATATCTTGACAGATATCAAAATGCTATGAATAATACCGTAAATACCTTTTTTGATAATCACAATATCGGCATTATCCAGTGCTAAGTCAGCACCTTTTCCCATTGCCACACCGATATCTGCCCCTTTTAATGAGGCGGCATCGTTAATACCATCTCCTACCATGAGAACCTTTTCCCCTGTACTTTGATATTTTCTAACTATATCTAATTTTTCTTCCGGTTTTATTCCTGCATAAACTTCCGGAATCCCCATTGTGTCTGCTACCACTTTGGCAGTAATTTTATGATCTCCGGTTACCATCACCGGGACTATGTTTAATTCCTTAAGCCGAGTGATTGCTCTTTGGGAATCTTCTCTAATCTGATCTGCAAGGACAAGAAAGCCGATCTTCATTTCATCCTTCAGTACTTCTACCACTGTTTGCCCCTGTTCCAGGTAAGAAAGGTAATCTTGCTGGTCTTGTGGTTTCCCGATAAAATAATGGTTTTCCCCAAAATATCCCGATACACCCTTACCCGGAATTTCTTCAACCTCTTTCACCTTGATTTTCTCTTTTTCATATTCGGCAATAGCCTGGGCCAGAGGATGGTGTGAATTACTTTCTATTGACGCTACGATGTTCATTTCCTCTGGAGAAAGATTATGGTGGATAACAGAAGGATGTCCATGGGTCATTGTGCCGGTTTTGTCCATCAATACATAGGCAATATCTTTAGAGGTTTGTATTGCTTCGGCATTTCTGATAATCAGTCCGTGCTTGGCAGCCAAACCACTCCCCACCACTAAAGCCATGGGTGTAGCCAATCCTAAAGCACAGGGACAGGCAATCACCACAGTTGTAATAAAAACAAATGTGGCAAAAGATAAGCTGTTATCTGTGATTAGGACCCAGGGAAATATTTCTTTTGCCTTTAATAAAAAGGACTGATAATTTATGACATTAAAATACCAAAAAATTCCGCTTATGACTGCCAAAGTAATAATAACGGGGACAAACCAGTTGGTAATTTTATCTGCCAGTGCTTGAATCGGTACTTTGGTCCCCTGGGCTTCTTTAATCAATTGAATCATTTGTGAGAGAAATGAATCCTCTCCTACCTTGGTAACCTGAATTAGAAGGGGGCCAGAAAGATTGATCGAACCACCGATGACTGTATCGTTGATCGTCTTTTTTCTGGGAATAGGTTCCCCGGTAATAAAAGATTCATCCACCGCTGAAATACCTTCCCGAACAACCCCGTCTGCCGAAATACGCTCTCCCGGCTTAACTTTTACAAGCTGATCCTTTTTAATCATGGAAATGGGTAAATTTACTTCTTCATTTTCCAAAACAACTGTTGCTTCTTTGGCCTGTATGGAAATTAAACTCTTAATCTCTTTTGCAGCCTTGTCCCTCAAACGTGATTCAATAAATCGACCGGTAAGATGGATAGAGATTATCATTGCTCCAAGAGTCCCGAAAGACATGATGGGTAATCCCAGGCGATTTAATACTGCTGTAAACCAGGAAGTAATTGAACCGATAGTAATCAAGGTATCCATGTTAGAATGAAAATGAATAAAGGCAATCCAGGCACCTCTGATGGTAGAAGATCCGCAATAAAAAATGACCAAGGCAACACTTACCACCTCGATCCATATAAATCCTGGAATCATGTAACCCAACATGTGAAAGATCATCAAAATGGACAAAGGGAAAGTGATAATCAGTGCTATAATCATGTTTCGCTTGGCTTTCTTATAGCGTTTTCCACCCAAATCCTGGTCCAGGTTTTCAGAAATACCATAACCGCTTTTTTCAACGGCTTCTTTTATCTCTTGAAAGGATATTTCCCGTTCACTGATCAGATAGGCAGATTCTGTAGCCAAATTAACTGAAGCAAACTGAACACCTGATATTTTTTGAAGGCTTTGCTCTACCCGGAGAGCACAATTTGCACAGGTCATCCCTGTAATACGAATATTCTTCTTAAATTTTTTAGATTTATTTTTACTGTTCATTTCCAATCTCTAATTTCTAAATTTTAAGTTAAGTGTAATGATATTTAATTTGTAAGTGCTTCAAATCCGGCTACAATATCCAAAAGCTCCTCAGTAATGGCATTCTGTCTTTGCTGATTAAACTGGGCATCCAACTGCTCCAGGCGTTCTTCAATGTTTTTCTCTGCTTTCTGCATAGCCGCCAGACGGCTGGCATTTTCACTGGCCATTGATTCAATAAATGCCCGATAAATAGAAATGTAAAAATATTGTCTAATAATACTATAAAACAATTCACTTGCAGGAATTGTATGATATGGAATGGAATGAGAAGGCCATTTTTTTTCTATTATTTTTTTTAGCCAGTCAACATCCAGTGGATACAATTGAAATTGAAAAGGTCTAAATGAAGAAGCACTCATCGGACGATTATAAAAAAGATGTATATGAGAAACATTTCTCTGAAAACGCCAACTTTCAACCATTACCAACATATCCTGAATAATGCTATCAATATTATAACGAAAATCAGGAAAATCAAACAATTGCTCCGGAAAAAGACTGATCTCTTTTAGTTGCTCAAAAATTCTTTCACCAACTGCACAGGAAATAAGTGATGATCTTTGCTGAATTTCCTGATTACCAATCCATTTATCGATATTGTTGATATTGGGCATATTAAAATTACCGGCCATGCCCCGTTGTGCTCCAAAGATAATTATACCGGTTAATGCTGTCTTTTCCGAAGTTGGCATTTTAAGTATCTCAGTATTTTTCTTTAAAACCATCTGCAGCCCTGTTTCAATATTCTGGTGATATTGATTAATAGCCTGGACTGCTTGCTCATAGGCATGAATATTTACTGCCGCCAGTGCTTTCATTGTTTTGACTACCGAGTGTAAATCCTGTGCACTGTCAATTTTTCGACGGATTGTTTCCAGCATCTGCATTAGAATTTTCCTTATTCATTATTTCAATGATTTCCTGAATAAAATCTATAAACTTTTTCTCATCATCGGAAGACAAAGTTTGGTTATTGTTAATCTTTTCCACTATTTCGTTAAATTTATCTTGATGCTCTTTACTTACTCTTTTTTTGAATTCAGTAATCTTTGTTTCGGGGACTTCATCTAGTATCCCCCGTGAAACCGCCAACAGAAGTACTATTTGTTCCAAAACTGAATAAGGGGTATATTGATTTTGCTTTAATATCTCTCTGATTCTTCTGCCTCTAATTAATATTTTCTGTGTTTCTTCATCTAACTGTGTTCCAAACCGGGAAAAAATCTCCAACTCTTGAAATTGGGAATAACTTAGTCGCAAATCACCAATGACCTTTCGATAGGCAGATAACTGTGTTTTCCCCCCTACTCGAGAAACAGATTTACCTACATCTACCGCAGGTAAAATCCCTCCCTGAAATAATTGAGGTGATAAATATATCTGTCCATCGGTAATTGAAATTAAATTAGTAGGTATATAAGCAGATAAATTTTGGGCTTCAGTTTCGATAATCGGTAATGCGGTCAAAGAACCTCCTCCAAATTCCTTCTTTAAATGAGTGGCTCTTTCTAAAAGACGGGAATGAATATAAAAAATATCACCGGGATAGGCTTCTCTGGCAGGGGGTCTCCTCATTAATAGTGACAACTCGCGATAAGAACGGGCATGGTGAGTTAAGTCATCATAAACAACCAGAACATCTTTCCCTTTTCTCATAAAATATTCCCCTATGCTGGTCGCTGCATATGGTGCAATATAATTTAGACCGGGAGCCTCATCACCGGAAGCCATAACCACAATAGTGTAGTCCATTGCTCCGGAAGATTGCAATCGAGAAACAACTCTGGCGACAGAAGATATCTTCTGTCCGATTGCACAGTAAATGCATATTACATCACTTTGTTGCTGGTTAAGTATTGTGTCTATAGCAATAGCACTTTTACCGGTTTGCCGATCCCCCAGGATCAGTTCACGCTGTCCTCGGCCAATAGGGACCATAGCGTCTATAACCAATAAACCAGTTTGTAACGGGGTATGAACAGGGTCCCGATCCATAATTGGTGGTGCATCCTGTTCAATTGGTGCGCGTTCAATTCCATGTATGTGTCCCCTGTTATCCAGCGGATGGCCAAGAGGATTAATTATCCTCCCGATAAGTGGTTCTCCGACAGGAACATCCATAACTCTGTTTGTTCTCCTAACTTCATCTCCGGATGAGACAGAACCTTCTTCATCTAAAAGGATAATATCTACACTGTCAAGGTTGAGATTAAATATCATTCCCAACTGTCCACCCTTAAAGCTAACTATTTCCCCTGATTTAACATTTGGCAAACCATTCGCCTTAACAATATTTTTACCCACAGAAGTAATTATACCAATTTCCTGAAAATCAAAGGAAGGTTGATGTTTCTGAATAATCTTTTCCATTTGATGAAAGGCTTGTTTGATATTTTCTTTTAGTGACACATTTTGCAATGATTCTCTCATCTCTACTCCCTGTATTTTTATTGACTATTTCCTTTATTATTCTTTATTATATTCATATCTTCTTCGCCACCACTTTCCTCAAACATTTCCTTTAATCGCCTGTCCAGGGCATCTAAGTAGCTTTCAATGCTCCAGGAAATTTTCTTCCCTTCAGATCTTAATTCAATTCCACAGATCAGGTCCTTAGCTTCTTTAAAAATAATATCTATCTGATTGTTAGCCAGGTTTTTTATTTTTTCAGTTATTTTCTCTTTATCTTTTTTTTGGAGTCGGAAAGTAGTATAAATTTCCACGTTTTCCTCCCCGGAGAGCTCAGATAATTTAAACCCCTGTTCATTATTTTTCTGCAAACTATCCAACCGCTCCAGGAAACTAGAAATCAAATGGCTTTCCAGTCTTTCATTTGCCAGATCAGCTAATACTTTTTTAGAAACCTGGCATACCTGCTGGCAGGATAAGTATCTTAATTCTTGGAGAAAAGCATCTCGTTGTTTTAACATTGCTTTTTTCCACTCTTCCTGTATTTGATTAGCAGATTGTCTCGCCTCTTTCATCATATTTTCGCGTTTAGCCTGAATCTCTTTTTTGATTTTAGCTATACTATCATCCCATTCCTGTTCCATCTTTTCTCTGATTTCCCGTTGTTTTTCCAATTCTTTTTGGGTAACCCTCTCTTGCTTTTCTGCATTGGACAATTGTTCGCTTATTTTGTTTTCTCTTTCATCTATAATGCCTATAATTTTGTTAAAAAGAAATTTTTTCAACAAAAACACCAGGAGGAGAAAATTAACAATTTGTGCAATAACCGTAAATAAATCAATCACCATATATGTCACCTTATTGACTTAAAATAAAATTCCAGAAAGGATTGGCAAAAATAAGGATTACTGAAATTACCAAACAATAGATTGCCGTAGATTCTACCATCGCTAAACCCACAAAGAGAGTCCTGGTAATGGTATTGGCTTCATCCGGTTGTTGGGCAATGGCCCCCAAAGCACGCGCCACAGCCATTCCCTGGCCAATAGCAGGACCGATAGAGCCAATAGCTATAGTGATACCTGCGGTAACAATTGAAGCAACAGCAATCACATCAACACTACTCATCATCTTCACTTCCTTCCATATTTTTTTTCTTACTCAATTCAACTTCCGCCTGGGTAGCTGAGGCAATGTATACTGTAGCCAGAACGGTAAAAATATATGCCTGTATCTGCCCGATTAAAAGTCCTAATATCTGCATAACAATAGGTAAAAATAAGGGGGCTATTATTAATAAAATACCCACAATGAGTGTTCCGCTCATAATATTCCCAAACAAACGAACTGCTAAAGCCAGGGTTCTGGAAAATTCTCCGATCACATTAAAGGGTAGCATCAAAACAGAGGGTTCCAGGTATTGTTTTAAATAACCAAAAACACCTTTTTCAGAGATTCCAAAAATGGGAACAGCAAAAAATACACAGATCGCCAATGCACTGGTTGTTGATAATGAAGCAGTAGGAGCTTCATAACCCGGAACAATTGTTAATAGATTGGATAATGAAATAAACAAAAATAAAGCTCCCAGAAATGGAATAAATGGGTCCGGATTTTGTTGAGTGATTTCTCTTATCTGATTACGAATATAACTAATAATAACCTCTAAAGAACTTTGCCAGCGACTTATTTTGGGACCTATAGATAATTTTCTGGTAGCCAACCAGCTGATTAAAAGTAGTAAAAGCATTACTATCCAGGAAAAGATAATTGTGGCATTAAGATTAACACCATTCCATTGCCAATAGATAATAGCATCAGGGGTAATTTCCATTATTTACTCCTTACCAAATTTTTTGGATTGTGCTCTTCTGGCTTTCCCCAAAATACTCAAATGATTGCTTCCCAATAAGCGGGATAAGATAATTCGGGCTATAATAAAACCGGCTAACCAGAATAAAATAGGAATCCATTGTCCCGAACGGGCAATGTAAAACAATACAATAAATATAACAGCAGTCCGAAAAATATAGCTGGTCAGGGTAATAAAAACCGGGTACCGTGAACGATTCATATATTGTAAGGTAACCCATAAACCGCCAAAATAAAACAAACCTGCTAAAATACCTGTAATAAAAATAATAAATGTATTAATAATAGTAACTCTCCCTATTCTTCTTTTTGTTCTCTTTCAATTATTTTCCGTTCTTTTTGTACCCAATACCAGGCATTAAGACATCCCAGAATAATACCTGTAAAAAGAAGCATTAAAGTCCATGAAATCTGACCAGGCCATTTTTGGTCCATCCACAAACCTACTATAATACCAATTATAGTAGGGATCATCACTGACCAACCAATAACACCAAATAATCCTAATCCCATCCAGATGGTCCGGTTTTTTCTTTCTCGGGCTTTGATTTTTCTTTTTTGCCTTTTCTCAATTTCCTTAAGGAATTCTTCTTCCTTATTTTTTTTTGAAAAATTATTATTTTTATTCATGTACTTCTATATCCAGGAATCTTCTGACAAAATCGGCTTCCAGTTTTTGTAATGCATTCCGAGCATTTCTCTCCCGCTGATTAATTTTCATAAAATTTTCTTCGATCTGTCTTTTTAAATTTCCCAAATTTTCTCCTCTAATAGCTTTTCTAGTGGAAAGAGTTACCTGCTGTCCGGTTTTAATTAATATACCCTCATTAATAGCTAGATATAATTCCATATCTTCCTTTGTTAAGGCAAAAAATATTCCCGGTGTCATGACAGTTACAAAATCGACATGGCCGGGCAGTAAACAAAAGGATCCATTAATAGCTTCCCCCACTACCTTCTTTACACTTCCCTGCCAGTAGGTACTTTCCGGTAATAGTATTTTTAAATTTATCATTTTTTTACCTCTTCAATAGAGCCGATCATATACAAAGAATTTTCTGAATAATCATGAAATTCATTATTTAGAATCTTTTCACAACCATCCAGTGCTTCTGATAGAGAAACCCGGCGTCCTTCATTTCCGGTAAACTGTTCAGTTGTAACAAATGGTTGCGTTAGAAATCTTTCCAATCTCCTTGCCTGATTAACCGTATTCTGGTCGTCTTTGGATAACTCTTCCATACCAAGCATGGCAATAATATCCTTTAATTCTTCATATTCTGCTAAGGCTTGTTTTATCCTGCGGGCAATCTGGTAATGTCTCTGCCCAACTACTGTTGGAGTAAGCATACTTGAATTTGATTTTAAGGGATCAACAGCAGGATATAATCCCTGACTTGCTCTCTGTCGGGAAAGCACAATAGAAGCAGATAAATGACTGAAGGTATGAACAGCAGCGGGGTCTGTAAAATCATCAGCAGGAACATAGACAGCCTGGATAGAAGTAATAGCTCCGTTTGCCGAACTACTGATACGCTCTTCAAGATCTGCAATTTCGCTGGCCAATGTCGGTTGATAACCAACCCGCGAAGGGAGTTCTCCTAATAGTCCGGACACTTCTGAGCCTGCCTGTACAAAACGAAATATATTATCAATTAACAAAAGAACGTTTTGTTTACCCTCATCACGGAAATATTCAGCCATAGTAAGGGCTGCATGTCCAACCCGAAATCTTGCTCCAGGCTGTTCATTCATCTGGGCAAATATCATTACTGCCTTGTCCAGGACACCGGTTTCCTTCATTTCCCGATAAAGCTCTTCACCCTCCCTGGAGCGTTCTCCTATCCCACAAAACAGACTGACTCCCTGGTAACCAATAGCCATATTGTGAATCATTTCCATAATAAGAACTGTTTTACCCACACCTGCTCCACCGAATAAACCGGCTTTCCCTCCTTTTTCCAAAGGAGCTAGTAAATCTATAACTTTAATTCCTGTTTCAAAAATGCCAATATCGGTAGAACGATCTGCTAGTGAAATTGAATTTCTGTAAATAGCGTGCTTTTGACTTTGCTCAAAGTTAATCTTTTCCTTGTCGTCAATAGTTTCGCCAAAAATATTAAACATTCTACCCAGTAAAGATTCTCCAACCGGTACACTCAAAGGATGGCCATAATCAAGAACTTCGTCATCTCTTTTTAATCCTTGTGTGGGAGTCAAGGCAATTCCTCTAACC
>CAYWJZ010000019.1:0-14409 GCA_964458635.1 uncultured Atribacterota bacterium | reverse complement strand
CCAAGTAGGTAAATCAAATGTTTATTTTGAATTAAAATATCAGAAATGGATTATTACTTTAACAATATTTATAGGAATGGTATTTCTTTATTTAACCATGAAAAACCACCTTTTAAGAAGATGGTAATGTTTAACTGTTGTCCGAATATTTTTTAAATTATATAATTGTATCTCCCTATCCGTAATTTGTTAGAAAAAAGGATATTTAATTTTATTTGATTTTTTTAAACATTGCACTTAGAATAAATAAAATAAAATAAAAAGATGGGGTAAATATGAAAGAAAAGGATTTGGACAAGACAATTATTATTTTAGCCCGACATGGTGAGTGTAAAGGAAATAGAGAAGGATTGTTTCGCGGACGTAGTGATTTTCCCTTAAATGAGATAGGCCTGTCTCAGGCTAGCGAATTAGCAAGAGAGATCAAGTTATTCAAGCCAACAAAGATATTTACCAGCCCTCTATCTCGGGCAAGGCAAACCGCTGACAAAATCAGCCGGGAATGTGGTATTGAAGCAGAAGAGCGAGAAGGTATAAACAATATAGAGCTTGGCCCCTGGGAGGGTAAACCAAAAGAGTATATTGCTGAAAAATATCCTGAACAATGGCAGGTATGGTTGAATGAACCCGAAAGATTAGAAGTTCCGGGAATGGAGGCGATAGATCAATTGCAGGAAAGGGTGCGTAAAGATTTAGATAAGATAGTTGAACAATATTACGGTCAAAGTATTGTAATTGTCTCCCATAGAGCTGTCCTAAAACCGTTGATTGCATCTTGTTTGGGAATAAATAAACCCTATTTCTGGCGCATTCATTTAGATACTGCATCTTATAGTACAATTCATTTTAAAAAATCCAGAGGATTTATTTTGGTTCAGTTGAATCAAAATAAACATTTAAAAGAATTTATTTCTGAATGGCAATAAATCAGGGTTGTTGGATAGAATTAACATATAGAGGCATAATTATGATTAACATTGATTTTAAAGTTATTAAAAAACCATTAATAGTATTTCTTGTCTTGATTATTCTGAGCTTAACAGTTCCTTATATATTGCCTGCTACTTTTTTGGGGGCTTATTTATTCTGGATAGTTTTATCTTTAATTGTTATTCTGTATGGCATTATAGTGATCGGAGGCTTAAAATGACCCGTTCATCTGTGATGTTGTGGGGAATTTTTATCTGGTTTGTTCTAGGTTGTATTATTTCTTTCTCGGCAAAAAGGAAAATGGGTCCGGGAATTGCTGAGTATTTTATTGCCAACCGAACCATAGGTGGTTTTGTATCAGCTATGACCTATAGTGCAACCACTTACAGTGCCTTTATGATGGTTGGCTTGGTGGGAATGACCTATTCTTTCGGTGTTAGCACAATGGGTTTTGAATTGTCCTATCTAATGGGAACTATTTTACTGTTGGTATTATTTGCACCATATTTCTGGTCAATTAGCAGAAAATATAATTGCATTACTCCACCGGAATTATTGAGTAAAGCTTATCATAGTCCGTTGTTGGGAGGAATAGCCACCCTGTACTCTATGTTCATGTTAATCCCTTATATGTCAGTTCAGTTCACCGGTATAGGTTATTTGCTGGAAACATTAACGGGTATCCCCTATCAAATGGGTGTATTCTTGGCATTAATCATTGTGCTGGTCTTTACATTGTGGGCAGGAATGCGTTCAGTGGCCTGGACAGATACGCTGCAATCCCTTATTATGCTTGTTTCTTCAATCTTTCTCCTGTACTATGTAATGAATTATTATTTTGGTGGTTTCGGCCAATTTTTCCAGGTTATTCAGAGTGAACAAAGTGATTTATTGTCAGCAAACAAGATGCCCTATCAAAGATTTATTGGCTTAACAATTCCCTGGTTGTTTTTTGCTTTGACTAATCCACAGGTAGCTCAAAGGATGTTTATCTCTCGAGATAAAAAAAGCCTGAAAGTTATGATTACCGGATTTGCGGTTTTTGGTTTGATATATACCCTTATTGTGGTTCACTTGGGTTTGGCGGCAAGACATATCTTTCCGGAGATGACCAATGCTGACATGATTACACCCCTAATTTTGGAAAGAATCCCTATTATTTTGGCACTGGTGGTCTTTTTAGGAATTGTTGCTGCCTCTGTTTCCACGGTTAATTCGATAATTTTAACACTAAGCTCAATGTGTACAGTAGATGTCTATGGTAGATTGTTCAAAGTTACCGAGGAAAAAAGATTGTTATTTGGTAAAATCATGGTGCCGGTAATTGCTTTATCTGCTTTCGTTTTTTCTTTAGGACGCTTCGGTATTATTGTTGAGTTATCGGTAATGTCTTCTGCCGGTTTATTGGCTTTAGCCCCCAGTTATTTTGGTATATTCTGGAAAAAAGGGGATAAAATTGGTTCAATCAGCAGTATTATCATAGGCGGTTTTGCAGCGCTCATTATGTATTTTACCGGATATTTTCCATTAGGTATCTGGCCGGGAGTGTGGTCCTTGATTCTCTCAACAATTGTTTTTGTTATAGTAAGTAATATTAGCTTTTCTAACAACATATAGGGATAAATAACTAGATAAAATAATACAATTAGCAAAATAAGTATATATTAATATAATGATTTTTTTATTAAAGTTTAGTGGTTCTGAAAGACACCCGCTTTGCGGGTGGAATATTTACTTTACTATCTAATAGCTATTTATAAAAAATAAATAATACAAATATATTTTAGAAATTATTAAATAAATGAAATCAAAAAAAATAGTCATTGTTTTTGAATCATACCACCATCAGAATACAGAAAAAATAGCTCAATTAATTGCCCAGGTGCTTCAGGCAGAATTGTATAAGCCGGAGCAACTTAACCTTTCAAAATTGTCGGAAATTGATATAATAGGTATCGGAAGTGGTATTTATTTTGGGAAGCTCCATGAAAAAGTTCAAGCCTTTTTAGAAGATTTGCCCTTTCGAAGTGGTCTAAAATCTTTTCTATTTATTACCAGTGGCTTTCAGCGAAAAAAATATATCCAAAACATTAGCGATAAGATGAAGTTAAAAGGGATAAATTTAGTTGATTATTTTTCTTGCAAAGGATTTGATAGTTGTGGCCCTTTAAAACTTTTCGGAGGCATAAACAAAGGTCACCCCAATTTAACAGATTTATATAATGTAGAAATATTTGCCAACAAGCTGTTAAATGAGTTATAATTTATGGTCAAATTTTTTTAAGTTAAAAACTTATTTATTTTAGTAGCAAATTCTTGAAAGGAGAATAATATATGAAGATAAGTTTCCTAGGAGCAAATCGCCTGGTTTCAGGTTCATGTTACCTTATACAAACAAAATATAAAAAATTCTTAGTTGATTGTGGTTTATTTCGCGGAGATGAAGCGATAACCCGTTTGAATTATTCGCCTTTTTCTTTTCGACCGGAAGAAATTGATTTTATAATTCTAACACATGCCCACATCGATCATTGTGGTAGAATTCCTCAGCTTTATAGGGAAGGATTTCAGGGACACGTTTATTGCACAAAACCAACAATGGAACTTTGTTCTGTAATGCTCCCTGATAGTGGGCAGATTCAAGAAGAAGATGCAGAAGAAGAAAATCAGAGAAGGCTTAGATCCGGAGAATCATTTGTAGAACCCCTATATAGCATTGAAGATGCCTTAGATGCTCTTTTATTGTTTCGAGCCGTTCCTTATCAATATAAGATCAGTGTTGATGAAAATATCAGTTTTCGTTTTCAGGATGCCGGACATGTTCTTGGTTCAGCATCAATCGAATTATGGATTCGGGAAGAAGGCAAAGAATGCAAGTGGTTATTTTCAGGCGATATAGGGCGGAAAAACAAACCTTTTCTAAGAAATCCCCAAAGAGTAAAAGAAGCGGACTACGTAGTTGTGGAATCAACTTATGGAGCAAGAAAACATCGTCCTTATCGAAAAGAAGTAAAAAAATTCTTTTCCATTATTGATAAAACATTGAAAAGAGGTGGAGATGTTGTTATCCCTGCTTTTGCTTTACAGAGAACACAGGATATCATATACGAATTGAGTCAATATTATAATCTTCAAATAAAACCATTTAAAAACAGGGACAGAAGACTGAAAAAATTAAGATTTTATCTTGATAGCCCATTGGCAATTGCTGCAACTAAAATTTACCGCAATAATCCTCAGGATTTTGCTCGAAAGAATTTAAAAATTATGGAAAAAGGCAATCAATTGCTTGATTTTCAGTCATTTAGGATGACACGTACCAGCAAAGCTTCCAGGCGAATAGGTCGTTCTAAAAGAAGTAAAATTATTATCTCAGCCGGGGGTATGTGTGACGGAGGTCGAATTCAATATCACTTGAGAGATCACCTGTGGAAAAAAGAATCCTCAATTATTTTTGTAGGATATCAAGCCGAAGGTACGCTGGGAAGAAAAATTATTAGTGGTGAGAAGAGTTTGGATATAATGGAAGAAATGATCGATGTCAGAGCTGAAATATATCATCTTGACGGATTTTCTTCACACGCGGATCAAGATGAAATATTATGGTGGTTAAAAGGCTTACAAAGGAAACCAAAAAAGGTTTTTATTGTTCACGGAGAAAAAAATGAGTCTGAATCATTGTCAGGACGTTTAAAAGATGATTTAGTTTTTGATACCCATGTACCGGCAATTGGAGAAACATTTCTAATTCAGAATAATCAAATTGTTACCCAGGGACTGATTAAAGATGAGAACAAAGAAGTCCAATTGAATGAAATTGCCAGGAGTATTAATAAAATTAAGCACAAACTTTCTCTTTTATTAACTGATATGGAATTTTCCGGTGTAGAATTAGAACAGGAAAACTTATTTTATAAAGTAAAAGAACAGTTGGAGCAATTACAACATGATATCAAAAAAGTAAAACGTTTAATTAAGCAAAATGAGCTAGAAGTATAAATGATAGAGTAATTATTTCCGCCTTTTACATATTTTAAGGTAGGTAGAGCTATAGAAATATTCTATCAATAAAAGGATAAACTAATATCAAGGATTTTTCGATGATGAATAATGCAACTGACAGACCTAACAGAATATTGTCCAGAAATGAGATTCCAAATAAATTTCGCTGGGACATCGAATCTCTTTACGGTAATCTCAGGGATTGGGAAGAAGATTACCAACAGGCTGATAAATTGAGGGGTGAAATAATAAAATATAAAGAAAAGTTTGCCCTGAATAGTAATTCTTTTTTGGAATGTCTGCAATTAAAGGATGAAATCTTTAAATTGATAGAAAAAATTTACACTTATGCGCATATGCGCAAGGATGAAGATAACCAGAATGATACTTATCAATCAATATTTTATAGAGCGTCCGGTTTGTTGGTCAGGATTGAAGAGAGTCTATCATTTATCGAACCCGGAATATTATCTCTTGATATGGCAAAAATTGAGAGATGGATAAAAGATAATGATAAATTAAAAATATATTATCATTATCTGAAAAATGTTTTCCGAAAAAGAGAGCACATTCTTTCCCCCGAAGAAGAAAAAATTGTTGCCCAAATTGGAGAAATAACAATGGTTCCTGAAAATTCTTTTAATATGCTGAATCATGCTGATTTGAGGTTCTCCGCACTGATTGATCGGGAGGGAAAGAAAATTCCCATTAGCCATGGAAATTTCATCCCCTTGTTGAAAAATAAAGATAAAAACTTCCGCAAAAAAGTGTTTAAGAAATATTATGAGCCTTATCATTATCATCGTAACACTTATGCTTCTTTGTTAGTGGGGAATTTACAGAAAGACCGGTTTTACAGCAAAATTAGAAGATATAAAAATAGCATGGAAGCTGCCCTCTTTGAAGACAATATTCCTATTAGTGTGTACGAAAATTTACTGGATATTGTTCACAAAAATATCCACTTATTACATTATTATATTCAATTAAAGAGAGATTTCTTAAATATTGATTCCTTTAATATGTATGATATGTATGTACCTTTATCAGAAAAAATAACCCATATTGATTATCCCAAGGCACAGGATATTATTATCCATGGCCTTGCCCCTCTGGGAGATTCTTATCTCTCAATTATCAAAGAAGGATTTAGAGAAAGATGGATTGATATATATGAAAATAAAGGAAAAACCAGCGGGGCTTACTCTACGGGAAGCTATCAAAGCAAACCTTTTATTTTATTAAATTATCAGGGGACATTGGAAGATGTATATACTCTGGGTCATGAGCTGGGTCATTCTTTGCACAGTTATTATACACATAAAGAACAACCTTTTATTTATAGTGGTTATTCAATATTTTTAGCAGAAATTGCCTCAACAACCAATGAAGCTCTCTTAACTCATTATTTGCTGGCCAAAGCTGAAAGGAAAGAAGATAAGCTTATCATTTTAAATCATTTTTTAGAACAATTCAGGTCAACTCTTTTCAGGCAAGCAATGTTTGCTGAATTTGAAAAAATAATCCATGAACATGACGAAAAAAGAGGATCGCTTACAGCAGATTGGCTTTCCAGCCGATATGCTGATTTAAACCGGCATTATTTTGGGAAAAATGTTATAATTGATAAAGATATTAAGTTAGAGTGGGCGAGAATACCACATTTTTATTATAATTATTATGTATATCAATATGCTACCGGGTTTGCTGCTGCAATCACCTTTTCTCGCAAGATTTTAAATGAAGGGGAATCAGCAGTACAAAAATATATGGGATTTCTCAAAAAAGGAAACTCTGATTATCCGGTAGAAATATTGAAAGAGGCTGGAGTGGATATGACTACAGATCAACAGTTGATAGATGCGATGAAATTATTCGAAGAGCTATTGATGCAGTTAGAAAAATTAAAAAACTAAAAATATTTTTGATTATTTGGAAGTAGTACGGAGATTTCCATGAATAATAGAATTGGGTATACTCGGTTTCTGGGTATTCTAGCGATTTTACTTCTTTTTTCTCTTTATGGTTGTTGGGATACAGGAGAGTTAATCGAGGAAATGCCAGTTATTCATTTGGGAGAAGCTAATAAAGTTCATTCTACAATTGTTCTCTACAAAGGTGATCTGCAAATTTCCGGAGGAAGCCAGTCAGCGCTACTTGTTTCAGACCTTTCTTACAATTTAACAAAATGGGCTCCAAAGATAACCTATACTGAGGAAAATAGTGAAGGTTTTTTAAAAATAATACAAAAAGAGAACGAAAAAGAGAAAGGGCTATTTGATCCCATAGTAAACAAATGGTCTCTAGTATTTAATAAAACTATTCCTCTGGATATGGAAATAATCATGGGTAGCGGGGATAATAAGTTGGATTTAAGCAATATTCGCCTAACCAACCTTAAAGTGGCTATCGGTACAGGTGATACTATTCTAGATTTGACAGGTAATTACCAGGAGAATATCAATGTGTATCTTGCCGGTGGAGTAGGGCACACCACTATTTTCTTTCCAAAAGATATTGGAATTCGTCTTCTCATAAAAGGAGTGCTAAACCGTATTAATTGCCATAATTTTAGCCAGATTGGCAATTTCTATTATAATTCAGCCTTTGATTTTTCAGAAAATAAGATTTATGTTACTATTTTATCTGGTTTGGGCATGATTGATATTAATCTAATATAAATTGGTTTTACCAGAAAGATTATAGATATAATATTGACTATTGTTTGCCCTGAGCCCTGAAGTAAGGAGTTATATTACCAGTAAATATTTCAGTTCGCTATACGGGTTTGGTGTTTACTGGGAATAAACACAATTAATATAGGTTTTGGAGGTTATTTTTGAAATGGAAAAATTAAACAGATTGATAGTTGTTTTTTTAATATTGTTTATACTTGCTACTTTGCACGCCTTTGGGCAGTCACAATCAGAAGATAATGGACAAACAGAAATGGGTTGGTCTTCAGTAGATGATGTTTTTATAAAACCAGAAAAAGATATTATGATTAAAAAACCCATCTCAGGTCCAATTAAAATTGGCTTTAGCTCAAAAGAGGTTCAGGAAGTAATGGGTATACCTTATCAAATAGATGAAGAAAGCCATATATATTATTATCGGCATTCTCCTATATTTTTTAATGATGAATGGGAAGTGCAATCCTGGGATAATCGCTATGGAAATTTAAATGTACAGGAGGAAGTTAAAGGAATATCATTAGGTTCACATATCTTAGTGGTTTTTGAAGAAAATGGCATTCCACTTCGAATTACCAGGATTAATAAGAGCTATCAGTTAGAATATCCTGATGAGATTATTTATCTTGGTGAGAGATGGCATGTAGAGGCAATCCAGCCTAGAAATATAATATTTTTTCAAAAGAGCAAAAGAGAGAGTATGAGCATGGATGAATTTTTAAGAGAATTTGAAAGTCATTTAAAAAATAAACTTATTCTTATAAAATGATATTTTCAGAATTAAAGTAGTTATTTTTCTTCTAGAACAAGGAAATTACTAGCAATATTTCTTTGTAATAACCTGTTGACAGTTTTAAATAACATTAAACCCGAAGAAGTTGCATTGATTTTCTTTTTCTTTCTTTTGGTTTTCACGAATAACTTTCATTGCTTCAGGTAATGAATCTAAAATATCTTGAGCAGTCATTCCATCTTTACCAGTTTTGCAAGCAGATAAATCACCGGAAAGCCCGTGAACCAGAGTACCCTGCCTAGCTGCAGATTCGATCGATAAGCCCAGAGTATACATAGCTGCAATAGTGCCAGCCAATACATCACCCGATCCAGCTGATGCCATACCACAGTTTCCGGTCATATTAATATATAGTTCACCATTGGGTAATCCAATGACAGTATGAGGACCTTTAAGTATACAGATTGTGTTATTATTCTTACTAAATTTCTGAATGATATTAATTTGATCTTCTTTGATTTTTTGAACAGATTGACTAATTAAGCGAGACATTTCTCCCGGATGGGGAGTTAATATAGTAGGCTTTTCCCGTTTTTTCAAAATCGAGATATCACTGCTTAAAGCAGTTAGTCCATCACCGTCGATTAGTAATGGTTTATTTATCTTAATTATTAAATCCCGTACCAAAGACTGAGTTTCTTTCTGTAAAGATAAACCTGGACCAATAATTACAAAATCCATTTTTTCTGCCCATTCCAGGAGCTCATTTAAATTTTCCAAAGCTATGGTTCCTGAATTTGTTTCTTTCTGTGGAAGGAAAACAACTT
This sequence comes from uncultured Atribacterota bacterium, assembly GCA_964458635.1. Lineage (GTDB taxonomy): Bacteria > Atribacterota > Phoenicimicrobiia > Phoenicimicrobiales > Stramentimicrobiaceae > CAYWJZ01. The sequence goes on along the minus strand of CAYWJZ010000019.1, from coordinate 5,224 downwards.
CACTTGCCTTGCTAGCAATATATGGAATGATAGAAGCTGGAGCAGCTAATCGCGAATACCCGCCTCCTGCTTTCAAAAAAGAAAGTGATGAAAAAGAAGGTGCCCCATAATAATTCTGGGCACCTGCAATAAATAATGCATTTCCGAAAGTACCTTTATGCCCGTTTTCCTGTCTTTCGGGGATTGTAACGGGAGTGTTAATATGAATTTTTATATCTGATGTATTGTATAATTCAGGCGGGAAAGAGATATGGGAAATAGAAAGACTTCCATTGTATTTATATCCCGGATAGAGTATATTCCCTAATTTTGGAAGTCCAAAGGTTACTGTATAATCTGCTTTAACAGCAATTCCGCTGATTGTACCATTGTTACCGTTGATACCAGAAGGAATATCAATACTGACAACGGGATTAGTCTTTTGATTGATCATTTGAATCAGCTGAAAATAGTACCCTGTAATTTCTCTGGTTAGTCCGGTGCCGAAAATGGCATCAACCATAATGTTATCCGGTTTAATTAGTGAATCAATTTCTTCAATACTAGGTTTAATATAAAAAGGTATGTTTAGTTTTTGAATGATCTGCCAGTTTTTTAAGGAAACATTTTTATATTTTTCAGGGTTACTTAATATACAAAGCTTGACATGGGCGCCATTGGAATATAATTTTCTTGCCACAACCAGCCCGTCTCCACCGTTATTCCCTGTACCACAAAAAATCAAGAAATTATTTTCTCTAAGGTTAAATTTTTGGCTAATGAGCTGGTAGACTGCAATGCCTGCATTTTCCATTAACAGTAGGTTGTTGATTCCATATTTTTTAATGGCATCCTGATCCATATTTTTCATTTCTTCTACCCGAGCAACTTTCATCAATTATACCTCTTGGTTAATTTTGAAAAATCAGCGTTTATAATTAAATATTTTATATTAACAGAGACAAATTTACAAATTTTAGGAGTTAAGAAGTATAGATCTAGAAAAATTGTAAATAATGCTCCTGGGAGCACTATTAGGAATAATTAAATTTTTGTTATAAAATGTTTGGAATGTAAATTCAAAGATAGTAAAATAAAATAAGTAAATATTTTCAAAAAGGTTGTGTATTATGTTATCGGAAAAACAGATAAATGAAAAAGAATCAATTATCAAGAAATATTTTGAGGGGATATACCGGGTTGCTGTTTTGGGAAGATATGCCTTAGATTCTACTGATGTTAAAGAATTAGAAAAAGATCATGATTTTCTAAAAGAATTATCCTGGATGATAGAGCATAAAAAATTTGATGGGATGCATACATTGGAATTATTCCTGGATAAATTTCAGAGTATTGATAATACATATAGCAAAGGTCAATGGCTTAAGCGGATTTATCATTTTTGTCAATTTCTATCCTTCCCCGAGACGAGACCGGAATTTAAAACAATATCTCTAAGTTTAAGGAAATTATTATACTTATTTCTATTAACTTATCGACAAGTTATTGCTTGGCAATGTCAGTATAATAAAGAATCTTTTTTGGCAAAATATTCTCTTGATTTTTTATCAAAAAAAGAAATTGAATCATTGGAACAACCAGAGGAATATCAACGTTTTCTAGATGCCTTTGATCATTGTTTTATTTATGAGATGATGGCTTTAAACAAGGAAATCTATAAATATAATACTTTAGACCATGTGTGTGGGGTACATGCTTTGGCTTTGAGTGTAGCAAGGCAAATGAAAAAGCAGGGATTCTCGCTTGATTTGGGTATTATTTCCGGATCTGCTGCAGGGCATGATGTGGGGAAATATGGTTGTCGAGCCGGAGAACAAAAGAGAGTTCCTTATCTCCATTACTATTATACAGATTTATGGTTTCAGCGGCAGAATATCCCTTATATCGGTCATATTGCAGTTAATCATTCAGTATGGGATTTGGAACTTGAAAATCTATCCTTAGAATCGCTCATTTTGATTTATTCTGATTTCCGGGTAAAAAATAAAAGAGATTCAGGCCAAATGTATATATACAGTCTTCAGGAATCTTTTCAGGTCATATTGCAAAAACTGGATAATGTAGATGAAAAAAAGGAAAAAAGATACCGTCATGTTTTTACTAAACTAAAGGATTTTGAAGATTTTATAATAGAAAATAGTGTTGATGTAAATCTTGTTCCATTTTCGGATAAAAAATATAATCTACAAAAAAAAGAACGATTTTTCCCTTTGCTCCAAGGGGATGAAGTAATTCAACAAATTAAATATTTATCTTTGGAGCACAGTTTTCAATTAATGTTTCAGTTAAGAAATGAATCTTCCATAAATTCTATCCTGGAAACTGCTCGCAGCGAAACCAGCTGGCAAAATCTTCAAGAATATTTAAGAATATTTTCAGAATATGCCAGCTATCTTAATCAGAATGAAAAGATTTTATTAATAAAATTTTTATATGAACAACTCATATTTCCGGAAGAAGGTGTCAGAAGAAAAAGTGCCCAGCTGATTGGATATTTAATTGCAACCTTTGAAGAAGAATATCGAAAGGAAATTCCGGACGATGTACATGTTGAACTAGCAAAAATTAAAAGTACGGATTTATTAAAAAAGTACATCCGCTTATTCGTAGAGTCAACTTATAAAACATCAGATCTCAGTCAGTGTAGAATAAGGGAAAATTTGCCTTTTATGTTTGATACCTTATTTGAGAATAGTAAGGGTAGGCAATTAAAGAGATATTTACAGATTATTAAAGAACACTATGAGCAAATTGATTATGCTCATATTCCCAAAAATATTGCCATATATTTAATCCAGGCATTAAAAAGCATTCCTTTCTCTTCTGTGGATAAGATGGATCAAATTTTTTGTCAATTTATAATTCACTTTATCCAACATGAGGATAAAGTTTTACGAATTAATGCATTAGATGTTGCAGATTTTATATTAGATAGAATATTAAATCAAGATCGTTTTCAGGAAATATGCCAGTCAGTTTTGAAGCAGGTAAATGAATGCTCCATAATTCCCGCTGAAAACTATCTTCGATACAGGATAGTAAAAAAAATTGATTCGAAGCAATTTTTAGTAGAGCGTTTTAAACAGTATTGTTTACAGGATATTCAGAAGATTGACCGGATGTATTTGAATAATTTAAAATCTTCTACTGATACAATTATTAAGAAAGTTCAAATTGACATGTTGGCTGAAAGGGCTAAATTGAACAGAGAAGAAGGTGTTTATATAGCATTGCATTTTTGTAATATTCTGAAAGTTAGCAGCCATGAATTAATCCGAAATTATGCCGGACGTGCTCTTATTAAAATTATTCCACTATTGAATGTAGGGCAAAAAAATGACATTTCTATTGAGTTGTTAAAGGCTTTGGAAATAGATGATTATCACTACACAAAATATATTCCTTATTATTTAGGTCAATCTATTCCTTTTCTACCACCCCGGGAAATAGATGAATTTATTAATGACTTAGAGCAAAAAATCAAAATAGCAGATCAGTGGACCTGTACGTTACTCATTCGCACGATTGCCGTGGCAATCAGTCGTTATGCTGCATATCAGGATAGATACCGAGAAGATGGAGGATTCTATAGAAAAAGATTAATTCGATTGCTGGGGATTTTAATGAACGGTCTGGCACATAATGATTCACTTGTTAGGAGAGTAACTTCCAGGGTTATAGGAAAAGAAATTTTTGCTTCTTCCCATCTTAGTTTGAAGGAAAAGAATGACATATTTATACTAATTGCCAAAAAATTGATGAACTTGATTGCCCCAGTTTCCCAGAAAGACGTACTTTTGTTTTTTACCAATTCGGTAGCGCTGCATCAAATTTATATTTTTATTTCTTTTTTTCTTTTTTATGAAGGGAAAATAAACTTACCTGTTCCTGACCGTATCGCTTTTTTCCCTGGATCGTTTGATCCTTTTTCTTTGAGTCATAAGGAAATTGTCCGGGAAATTGAAAACCTGGGTATGGAAGTATATCTATCTGTAGATGAGTTTTCCTGGTCTAAACGAACACAGCCACACCTCTATCGAAAAAACATAATTAATATGTCAATTGCAGATGAGTTGAATGTTTATCTTTATCCGGAAAATTTACCAGGTAATATTGCTAACCCGGATGATTTGAGAATGCTAAAGAAAGAATTTTCTGATTCTAAAATATATATTGTAACCGGTAGTGATGTCTTGTTAAATGCATCAGCTTATGTTAATTCAAATAACAGGAATTCTATAATCCGCTTTCCTCATATTATATTTAATCGAAAACCATTTCATTTTTCTGAGAAGGAACAGAAAAAATATCAAAATATTATTAGCAATTTTGATTCAGAAGTTATTCAGCTAAATTTGCAGGCACCTTTTGAAGAGATTAGCTCCAGCCAGATTAGAAGAAATATAGATAATCATCGCGACATTTCTAATTTAGTTGATCCTTTAGCAGAGCGTTATATTTATCAGTTTGGTTTATATCAAAGAGAACCTCAATATAAATCAACTTTACAAAAAGTTTTTACAAAGGTGGAGGTAATAGAATACATAAAAGATTTTTTTATTGAATATTTGGTTAGGGAAGTTTTCCCTGAAAATATGAGAAAGCGAGCGATAGATAGCTTAAAGAACTTTAATACAAAATTAAATCCACGTCTAATAATTTTTAAAGAGTCAAGAGGTTCCGAGAAAATATTGGCATTTGCTGCTATTCACTGGATTCGTTCTAGCCTTTTTTATCATGAATTTGCAGATAATACTGTTTCTCAATATATCAGGGATAATGCAACCGGTCGCACTATTGTTATTGACGGTATTTTTACTATTTCTCCAGATAAAAATATATCACAATTTAGAAACTTAGAACAAATTATTTTAACTGAAGCCCTTACTTTCTGTGTTAAGAAGGATTATGATTATGCAGTTTTTAAAAATATGATTCCGGAAACCAATTCTCCCAAATTAATAGAAACTTTAGAGCTTTTTGGATTTTCAGAATTACCAGTTGGGAATCAATCTCATCCTGTAATGGCAGTAGATATTCGAAAACCCAGCACAATCAGCCTGGACATAGAAACACTCATAAAAGAGCCATTTGTTCAAAGCCAGAGAGTAATTGAGGCCATACGCTTTGCAAGAGTAAGCTTACAAAGAATTATGACTAAATTATATCCCGGACACCTGCTGATTCCCTTTAATATTGACCTGATTAATCAGTCAATTGTTTC
>CAYWJZ010000018.1:0-14713 GCA_964458635.1 uncultured Atribacterota bacterium | reverse complement strand
AAACTATAACATATTTTCCCTAAACATAGCAATAGTTTTAAATTAACAGGGATGATAATTTTTTGAGCATATATTTCTCCCATAAATCTCGGTTAATTCTTTCAGTTTTGGGAAATCAAGATTTTGTATATCAAGCATCTGTTTGTTGGTTAAGCGCCATTGCCAGTTGGAATCAGGATGAGAGGGATAATTCATTCTGGCCTCTTCTCCCAATCCCAGAATATCCTGAGTAGGGATAATAGCCAACTTTGCTACTGAAGCTTGAGCCATTCTGATTAATTCCCAGTGGGCATTCGTAGATTTAATTTTTTTTCCAAGATATTTTTTAAGTTGTTTTTTTTGTGATGGTTTAATTTCTCTTTCTAACCAGCCCTGGATAGTATTATTATCATGTGTACCGGTATATACTATACAATTCGTTCTGTGATTATGAGGTAAGTGAAGATTATGGGGAAAACTATCATCAAAAGCAAAGAGCAGAACACGCATTCCCGGCAGCCCCAGCTGATTAATAACTTGAACTACATCTTCGGTAATCACACCCAAATCCTCGGCAATAAATGGTAAATCGGGAAATTGATGATTCAACATATCAAAAAAACTCCCTCCCCCTCCGGGTACCCATTTTCCGTTGATAGCAGTTTTTTCCTCTACCGGTATTTCCCAGTAGGCAACCAGGCCTCTAAAATGATCAATTCGCAACAGATCAAACAGTTGCAAATTATGATGAATACGCTTTATCCACCAGCTGTATTTTTCTTTTTGATGTGCCGGCCACCGATAGACAGGGTTTCCCCAGAGCTGTCCGGTTTCGCTGAAATAGTCAGGCGGTACACCAGCTTTAAATAGTGGATTTTTATTTCTATCCAGTTTAAAAAGTTCTGGATGAGCCCAGACATCAGCACTATGATAGGTAACATAGATAGGCATATCTCCGATAATATTAATATTTTTTTGATGACAATATTTTTTCAATTTATTCCATTGTCTGAAAAAGAGAAACTGAATGATCTTATGTTTTCTTATTTTTTCTGCCATTTTCTTTTGGCTTGATTGTAAATTATCAGAATTTCGTTCTCTAATGGCAACAGGCCAATTATTCCATTTTTGATCCGGGTAATGGGAGTGTAATACCTCAAAGAGGGCATAATCATCCAGCCAGAAACTCTGTTGTTGACAGAAATAATCGAAATCTTCCTGTAAATCAGGTACCTGTTCAAAAAAGCAACATGCTTTCTCTAACAGTTTATTTTTTAACGGGTATACTCTGGCAAAATCAACATTTTGCTCTACAGGTAGATGGTTATTATTCAAATCTTCTTTAGTAAGTAAGCCATCCAGATAAAGTAGTTCAGGACTAATAAAAAGAGGATTACCGGCAAAGGCAGAGCAGGAGTGATAAGGAGAATTTCCATATTTTAATTCTGTAGGATTTAAAGGAAGTACTTGCCAGAAATATTGGTCATTTTTTGCCAGCAGGTCGGCAAACTGATAAGCCTGTGGTCCTAAATCTCCAATGCCGAAACGAGAAGGCAAAGAGGAAATATGCATTAATAAACCACTGTTACGATTATGATTCTTCTTCATTCCTAAGATAAACTCCTTTTTTGATTAATATAACTGAAACCGGGAAATATTCTAATATTTTTCCTATCGGTATCAAGTTATTCAATTGAATAGATTTTTCACTGATGCAATCCCAGGCTTGCTCTTTAATTGATATGGGAAGTTTTATCATAGTATCCTCCCAAATATCTTTACCCAGGGGATATTGTCCCGGCTTAACCAGGGAAGTATAAAAGCGTGGTATAACGACCAGGATGGCTTTATCCTGATATTCCCTCAGATAGGTGAGGAGGTGATTTTTGTGTTTACCTTGAACGGCAAGGGGTGTAAAAGATCCTTCGCGGAAAAGTTCAGATTCTTTCTTTCTTAATTGTAACAATTGATGAATTATAAATAATTTAATTCTGCCATCAGCGGGTTTTGCCAAAAGTTCTTCTAATAAAGCTACAATGGTATCCCTTTTTTTTAACTGAATATCTTCTAAATAATGAATTCTACATTTATAATCAACCGGGCGGCGATTATCAGGATCAACCAGACGAAAATCCCATAATTCTGAGCCCTGATAAAAGTCCGGTACTCCCGGAGAGGTTAGTTTTAGTAATATCTGGGAAAGCGAATTAAGCATACCGTAATGTGAAATAGTCTTCTGAAAAGCGAATAAATCATTTAAGAATTGATTGTTTTTCTGCTCACCCTGTTTTAAGAGTTCATTCGTAAAATCAATCAATGCTTCTTCATAGGGTTTATAGGGATTTAACCAGCTGGTATATGTTTTTGCCTCCCGTGCTGATTTAAGTAAATATTGTTGAATTCTTTCCAGGTAAACCCGGTTCACACCTGATATGCCGGAAAAGGGAAAAGTTCCTATCAATGTTTGATAGATAAAGTATTCCATATTTTTATCCGGAAAAAGTAAAGCACGAACTTTCTTCTTTTTAGCAATATTAAGGTGGTGCCAGTGGTAAAGTTTTTCTTGCCACTGTTTGGGTATTTCTGAGAGTACATTAATCCGGGCACGAATATCTTCTCCTCTTTTGGTATCATGGGTTGTACTGGCACTTATGGAATAAGGCCATTTTTTTATTCTTTTTTGCATAAATCGGTAAAATTCATTTTTATTTATCCCGAATATCGCCGGTTCCCCACCCACTTCGTTTAAGGAAACAAGTGGATAATAGCTATATAATAGAGTATCCTCCATTCCTTTAGCCATCAAAGGGCCGGTATATTGCTGCCAGCGCATAAGAAGCTTAATGAGTGTATTTTTAGCATTAGCAGGGATTTTTTTATCAAATAAAGGGAAAATAAGCTCGGAAGATAAATAATTTAATTCATTTGTTAATTCCGGATTAGATTTAATCGTTTGAGTGATAATTTCAGTTAACAAGTTTTTATCTTCTTTGTTTAGATGAGATGTGCTTATATAGGTCCGATAAATGGGCATACGGATCATAATTTCCTGTAAGGACTTAATTATTTTTTCATAACTGATAAAAGGATAAAGACCAGATTTTAAAGGATACTGTTTATAATAATCATAAAATAATTGAGCCAGATTTTTTAAGTCACCGGACATTTGTTGTTTTAAAATAAGCCTTTTCTTTTTTAATGATAACCTGGGAAGATCTATTTCTTGACCGGTGAAGGAATGATAAATACGCAGAAATGGTATCTTATTCCTCTTTTGACAGAATAGATTATTGCTATAATAAAGGAAATCATATCCGGTATTCCCTTCTATCGGGAAGAATGAGGGAAGCGTTTCACCGGGCTGTAGAATCTTTTCCACCAACAGATAGGTATCAGGTAGCTTTTGCTTCAAACGGTCTAAATATTCTTTGGGGTTAAAAAGGCCGTCAAGGTGATCAATTCTTAAGCCGGATATATTACCTTTGCGAGCCTCCTCAATGATTAGTTGATGTGTATTATCAAAAACAGTTTTCTTTTCAGCCTTCAGGCATATTAATTCATTGATACTGAAAAAACGCCGGTAATTAATCATTTCCCTGGCTTTTTTCCAGTGAGAAAGCAGATAATGCTGACGGGAAAGAAGTTTCTGCCAGAAGGGAAAGTAGTCTTGATGAGAGAGGTTTTTGTTAATTTCTTCCAATAACCATTGAATTTTGTCTGGTTCTTTTCTGGGAATTGAATCCCGTTTTTCTGGCATAAGTTCTAAAAAAAGAGAAAATATTTCCTCAAATTCCTGATTACTTAATGGTAAACGAAAGTCATGATAAGCAATATAAAATTTCCCTTTTTCATAAAGAAGTTGTATAATTCTCTCCTCAAGACAATTTTTTAAGGGTTTTTCCAGAAAAGGAAATAGCAATTTATTTTTCAAAGAAGAAATTTTGGTTTGCCAGGTGATATCAAAAAATTCTCCATAAACAGATTTCTTGCCTTTTTGCAGCACATCAAATAGATAGGGGTTGGAAGAGTGATAAGCCATATGATTGGGAACAATATCCTGCAACCAACCCAACGTTTCCTTTTTAACAAGTTTTGCTAAGTGATTAAATGACTTTTCTCCACCCAGCTGACCATCAATTTTTCTAAAATCAATCAAGTCATACCCATGTTGACTTTCTGATTTGGATTCCAGAATTGGGGAGGCATAAATATCTGAAATCCCCAGATCTTTGAGATAAGGAATAATCTTTTCCGCATCTGCGAATCTGAAGGATGGATTAAATTGCATACGGTAAGTGGATAAAGGTATTCGCATTATCATACTCCAATATTCAGCATCATACCCAGTTTTTTAAATTCTTCCAACCAGGATTTGGCTTTTTCATCTCCCTGGTTTGTTTTTTCCTGGTAGGCAGGAGTAATTTCCTGTTTCATCTGAAAATAGGTATTTTGAGCTTCCCAGAGTTGAAGTTGAATATCAATTTCTTTCAGCTGATCCAGTACACTGGTAATTTCCCGGATTTGGTTGATATCATCAGTTTTATGACTTAATTCTTCCAGCTTTCGGTTTACCCAGCCACTTATCTTAAATGCCAGAGTGGTATGGTCGATGTTAATAGACCAATCCTGGATTTCCTGGATAAGACCCGCCAGTTTGTCCAGATCTATTGATTCTTCGGAAAATACTTTTTTTAGTTCCTGATTAATTGCCTGTTCGGTAATAACAACTAGAGAAAGGGGCATAGGTATATTAAGTTGTTTCAGGAAATTCATGATCGCATAATTGTCTGAATAGAGTTTGGCGATGCTTCTTTCAGTTTGTTCCAGATTTGGCTGGAGTATTTTTTGCATAACTTTTCTCTGCTCATCTTTAAATAAATGCCAGAGAGAGTAACTATTAGTACCAAAATGCTTATCAATCAATCTAATGATATCAGCAATATTGGCCTGGTCAAAAACTGTACTGATTTCCTCGAACATTTTTTGATAGGCTTGTTCACCCATATAACTTCTAACACCACCATTTACATTATGATCTCCCAGATGAAGGAACGCAAAACTTATTTTATCTTCTTCCAACGTTACTTGTGATTTTATGCTTGCTTGTCCAATAGCAATTTTTAATAGACCATTTTTCCATCTATCCATTTCATCCTGGATGACTTGGTAGGCATAAATCGTTTTCTGTTTTCCGTCAAATAGGGCAGAAATAGCATAATGTGCTCCAACCCTGAGTAGGTCAATAATTGCCGGACGTACCATTAATTGATAAATCTTGGCACCATTATCATAACGTTTGATATTGCTGGGGGCTTGTTCCAGTTTTTTTAAATATTCCGGTTCAAGGTTAATTTCTCCCAGTTCTTTGGCTAACTGAATACAGCGTGCAGCATATTGCATAACCTGAGTTGTTTCAATTCCCGATAATTCATCAAAAAACCAGCCACAACTGGTATACATAAGCATGGCATTACGCTGCATTTCTAATAATTTAATAGCTCTGCTCATTTCATTTTGATCTAAAGAATGATTGGCGTATTTTTCAAAAAAGCGGTTTATATTTTCCATATTTCGATTTAGAATAATATCTATGTATTCATTCCTGGTTTGCCAGATATCCTTAAAGTAGCCTGGTGCAACTTTTTCAAAGAGAATGATAGCCTGGTCTCTTAACCAATCCATAGCTTCCCTTAAAGGTTTTCTCCATTGTTGATTCCATTTCGGATTCATGCCGGTGTTGCAGCCACAATCGTTTCGCCATCTTTCAATTCCGTGAACACAGCTCCAGGAGGTATTATCTATAATCTGCACTTTATAAGTAGGTGGGTAAAATTCCAGATATTCTCCATAATTGGTTATTCTGGCCAATTGATTTTCTTCAATATGATGCAGGCAATAGGATAAAGCCATATCACCAAAGCGATGATGATGGCCAAATGTTTCCCCATCAGTGGCAATATGAACCAATTGTTGTTTTTTACTATCTTCTGAAAAATTGCTCATTAATTGCTCGGCAAATTTTTCACCATTACGCAGAAGATCCCCAAAACTTACTTCATGAGCCAGGGCACCATTGTAAAAAAAGATATAAATTGATTTACCTGAGGGCAAGGGGCAGAGATAGGCTTGTTTGAAATCAATATCTCCATCTTTTACCTCCTGCCAGTCAGTATCATCTTCTATTTTCTTTATTTTAGCAGCCTGGTGAGGGGCAAGAATAGTGTATTTAATTCCTGAATCAGCCAACGTTTCCAGTGTGGCATAATCAACTGCTGTTTCCGGTAACCACATACCTTCCGGCTCGCGTCCAAATCGTCCCTTAAAATCTTTTATTCCCCAGTATACCTGGGTATATTTATCCCGTTGATTAGCCAGTGGCATAATCAAATGATTATAGACTTGCGCTATTGCTGAACCATGGCCGTTAAATTTTTCTTGACTTATTTTATCAGCATCTAATATTGATTTATAAATTTCCGGTTGGTGTTTTTCCATCCAGGATAGCAGGGTTGGCCCAAAATTAAAATTGATTTGACTATAATTATTAACAATACTGGCAATATCTCCCTCTTCATCCAGAATACGGGAGGCAGTATTGGTTTTATAACATTCTTCGGATATTCGCTCATTCCAGTCATGAAAGGGATAAGCAGAATCCTGTAATTCAATGTCTTCCAGCCAGGGATTTTCCCTGGGAGGTTGATAGAAATGACCGTGTATACAGATATATCTATTCTTTTCCATTTTTAATATTAACTCCTTTTGCTTTATATAGAACAAATTGATATGGTTTCATGGTTATTGATTTGCCTTCAGGAAAAATATTGGAAATAAAGGTATTATCTCCCAGCCATTTTTGCTGGTTAGAGTCTATAAGAAGCTCCCATTTAGCTGAACATAAAGATAAATCGAATTGTTTTAATTTAACTTCATTATCCTGACAGCGAAAGTTAGAGAACAATAAAAATCTATGACCTTTATCCATATCAATTCTTTGTTGAACAAGAATTTTGTTTTCTTCTGAATCCCATACCTTAATTTTTTTTCTGGCAGGACATTGCAATAACGGATATTGTTTGCGCAATTTTATAAGTTCACGATAAAAATCCAGCAAAACGGCATGATGATCCTTTTTTCTTTCCCCCCAATTGATTTTACTCCTGACAAAAGTATTAATATCTTGAGGGTCAGGGGGATCCTGATACCATTGAAATTGGGCAAATTCTTCTTTTCTGCCTTTCCTGACAGCCTGAACCAGGGTTTGGTCTCCGTGATCAATAAAATAAAGGAAAGGAGACTCCTCACCATATTCCTCCCCCATAAAAAGCAGAGGAACATAAGGTGATAGGATAGTTGTTGCTGCTACCAGCTTCAGGCCTGCAAATGAGGCAAGGCTAGCGAGCCTTTCCCCGAGCATGCGATTACCCACCTGGTCATGATTCTGAGCATAGACAACAAGCTGTTCTTTTGGAATAAATCGGGACGAATTACCATGACTTTTTTTACGAAAAGAGGAATATTGACCGGAATAGACAAAGCCTTCTTTAGTTGCCTTCGCCAGGTCTCTGATTTGACCAAAATCCTGATAATAGCCTGTTTTTTCACCGGTGATCAAGGTATGCAGAGCATGATGATAATCATCACTCCATTGAGCATCCAGCTGATAACCACCTTTATAAAAGGAACGTACTATTTTATTATCATTAAGATCACTTTCTGCAATAAGATAATATTTTTTCTTTTTCTTTTGAGAAAACTTCCTGACAGCTGAAGATAGTTCTGCCAGAAAATGTTTAGCACTCATATCAAAAATACCATGAATAGCATCCAGTCTTAACCCGTCAAAGTGGTATTTTTCGAACCAGTAAAGGGCATTTTGAATAAAATAACTTCTTACTTCATCACTGAAAGGCCCGTCAAAGTTGATTCCTTGCCCCCAGTTGGAATGGTATTTTTCGGAAAAATAAGGGCCAAATTGAGGGAGATAATTTCCTTCCGGACCCAGATGGTTGTAGACAACATCTAAAATTACTGCTATACCACGCAGATGACAGGTATTAACCAGTTCTTTTAACTCATCCGGTGTACCATAGGAATTTTGTACCGCAAAAGGATATACTCCATCATAACCCCAGTTTCGCTTCCCTGGAAATTGAGCAACAGGCATGAGCTCTATGGTATTGATCCCCATTTCTAACAGTTCATCCAGTCTGCTGATAATGGAATTAAAATTACCTTGCGGAGTAAATGTGCCCACATGAAGTTCATAGATAATCATCTTCTTTAAGGGAATTCCAGTCCAATTTTCGTCTTGCCATAAGAAAGAGTGGTTAACAACCTGGGATGGTCCGTGAACACCTTCGGGTTGAAAGTAGGAGGCAGGGTCGGGATATTGTTCTTTCCAATCCAGCTGATAGTAATATTGAAAACCCGGATAAATACCCTTGCTATCTAAATACCAGTAATCCTTTTCTTTATTGCGGTTCATTTCTATTTTTTGTTCTTTTGGAGATACAATATGAAGGGTAACCTGTTTCCGGGAAGGTGCCCAAAGAAAAAAACGAGTTTTATCGGAACCAGTATAATCTGCGCCAAGCAGCATGTTATTCCTCCTCTTTTTTCAAGAAAAGAATACCGAGAGGTGGAATAGTCAGATTTAAGGAAAAGTTTTGACCATGCATTGGTATTGGTAAAGTCTTAACTTTACCTAAATTACCCTGTCCACTTCCGCCATACAGAGAAGAATCGCTATTTAAACATTCTTTCCAAAAACCTTTTTCAGGTACCCCAATTCGATAATTATACCATGGAACCGGTACAAAGTTGCAGATAACCAATATCTTTTCCTGTCCGATTTTATCTTTTCTGAAAAAAGCCAGTAAACTATGTTCCCAGTCATTTTCTTCAATCCATTGAAAACCGAAATGTTCAAAATCAACTTCATATAATGCCTTTTCCCTTTGATAAAGATGATTAAGATCTTTGGTCCATTTTAAGATTTCGCCATGCTCAGCTTTCTTTAGTAGATGCCAATCCAGAGAAAAATCATGCTGCCATTCCTGTCTTTGCCCAAATTCATTACCCATAAAGAGAAGTTTCTTGCCTGGATGGGCAAACATATAACCCAACAATAGGCGCAGATTGGCAAATTTTTGCCAGTCATCCCCGGGCATTTTTTCCAATAAGGATTTTTTCCCATGAGTAACTTCATCATGAGAAAGAGAAAGAACAAAGTTTTCATTAAAGCTATATAGTAAACTAAAGGTAAGCTCTTGATGGTGGTATTTACGATATATGGGCTCTCTCGAAAAGTAAGAAAGAGTGTCATGCATCCAACCCATATTCCATTTCATACCAAATCCGAGCCCTCCCAGATAGATAGGTCTGGAAACCATTGGCCAAGCGGTTGATTCCTCGGCAATCATCTGAATACCCGGAAAGTAAGAATAGGCAGTCTCATTCAGTTTTTTGAGGAAGGAAATTGCTTCCAGGTTTTCTCTTCCGCCGAAACGATTGGGAATCCACTCCCCCTCTTTGCGGGAATAATCCAGATAAAGCATGGAAGCTACAGCATCTACTCGAAGGCCATCAACATGATAATAATCCAACCAGAAAAGTGCACTGCTGATTAAAAATGCCTGTACTTCTTTCCTACCATAATTAAAGATATAGCTTTTCCAATCGGGGTGAAATCCCTGCCTTGGATCGGCATGTTCATATAGATGCGTACCGTCAAAATATACCAGGCCGTGTTCATCACCGGGAAAATGAGAAGGTACCCAATCCAGGATGACTCCAATTCCCTGCTGATGAAGATAATCAACAAAATACATGAAATCCTGTGGTGTGCCGTAACGGCTGGTCGTTGCAAAATACCCCACTGACTGATAACCCCAGGAACCATAAAAAGGATGTTCCATTACCGGCAATAATTCTACATGGGTAAAACCATTTTCTTTACAATATTGAGCTAGCTTTTCTGCCAATTCTCGATAATTGAGAAAATCATCCTTTGAAGCTGATTTTCTTTGCCAGGAACCGAGATGTACTTCATAAACAGAAAAAGGCAGTTCTAATTGATTTTTTTGCTTGCGCGTTTCCATCCATTCCTGGTCCTGCCATTGATATTCCAGATCCCATGCCAGGGATGCAGTAGAGGGTGGTTTTTCTCCGTAGAAAGCATAGGGGTCCCGCTTATCTACAGAATATCTTTGATATCTTGACTTAATATGATATTTGTATTTTTCTCCGCTCTTTAATCCAGAAATAAAACCTTCCCAAATACCGCTTCCACTATGAATCTGTTTTAGCTGATGGGAATTGGTTTCCCAATTATTGAAATCACCGATAACGGAAACTTTCTCAGCATTGGGAGCCCATACTGCAAAATGAATACCATCTTGCTTATCTCTGTTAACAGGATGTGCGCCCAGATGACGATATAGCATATAATGTGTACCTTCATTGAAAAGAAAAATATCATCTTTGCTTAACCTGGAATGAGTATAAATTGTTTTATTCTTTTTTTTCATCATGTCTCGCTCCTATTTCGTAAAGAATCCCTTTTATTGGAATGGCTAACCAGCTTGGACGATTATCGATTTCATATCCTATCTCATAGACTGCCTTTTCCAATAAATAGAGACTCAATAATTTTTCTATTTCTGATTTATCTTCCGGTATAATGGCAGATGGACTAATATGTTCCAGATAGGCATCGAGAAATATTTTACTGGTATAATAAGTCCACAATTTAGCCCAATGTTCCAATTCTTCATATTCTCCGGCAATTTTCTGTTGTATTAAAGGAGAAAAAGCAGCATAATTAAAAGAGCGTAACATTCCCGCCACATCTTTTAATGGTGAACGTTTCAATCTTCTTTCACCTAAAGGTCTGGCTGGTTCACCCTCAAAATCGATAATGTAAAAATCATTACCAGTGTAGAGTACTTGACCAAGATGATAATCTCCATGTATGCGTATTTTTTTGGTTTTAATTTTTTTAGATAGAATTACTTTACAATAATTAATTATTTCAGATTCCGAAGAGAGTATTTCATTCAAATCGTTTTGCATTGCTTCGGGACATTTTTTACTTTTTTTCCTTAGAGCAAGAAATACTCTTTTAACCAGGCTTTGAACCGATTGAAATATAGAACGCTGATAAAGTAAAGAGAAATATTCTGGCTTAAAATCAGGATCATGAGTAGGGCTAGCCAGCGCACTGTGAAGTTCTGCCGTTCTTTTGCCTAGTTGATAAGTCATTTCTAAAAAAGGAGCACCAATTAATTCCTGCATCAGTTCCGGAATGTCCTGCTCTTTTTTTTCAAAAAAGGAATTAGGTAACGAGGGATATTTTTCTATCTGGCTCAACTTAGAAAGAACTCTTTCATAATAGCGCATTAGAAAATCCTGGGAATACTCCCAGGCATTCGCTTCGCTTGGTACAAACGGGTAAAGAAAACCTAATGTAAACAAGGAACCATCCTTTTTCTGATATTCCAGGGCACCGGCAAAAGCTGGAACATTTTGATAATCTGTTTTTTCGGTAATATATCTGCCAATCTCCAGATCAGGATTCATCCCTTCATCCAGTTTTCTAAATAATTTAAAAATTACTTTGTGGTCATAAATGATGGAAGAATTGCTTTGTTCATTACCTAAGGGATGAGACCGTTCGAATGTGCCGATTTGTTTACGTATATTTCTGAAAAATTTTCCCGGATAAGCTTTTAATTTTCCTTCCTTTGTTCTGATTACCCGTCTTCTGGCAATCAGTTGAAGCAGGGTCTGATGAAAAATTTCATCCTGAACTGCATCATATAGCACACCTTCCTCCTTAGGTGATTGATAATGAAATAGCACAGAATTCGCTTTTTCCTGCAGTAATGTTTTCGCTTGTTCTATTTCTAAAAAAGAAAGAGGAAGAAGATAGTATTCCTCTGAAGAAGCAGCATAACTTACCTTTAAAATTAGCACTATAGAACGTCTTGGATGATTATTTATTGGTATCGCTTCGGTAATATTAATTTTTAAAATTTTCTGTGATTTACTGCCAAACCAGCGTTGTTCTCTTAGAAATTGAGGAAGTATTTGATGTTCAATCTTAGTCTTTATTCTGCTACTAAAAAGTTGTCCCCAGTCTATCCTAGATTTAATAATAGGTATTTGTCGGCTGGCTTTCTCCGAGACCAGCTCTTCTTCTTTCTGTAACACAAACCAAAAATAATCATAAAAACCCATGGTCATTATATAAGGTTTTTCCTGGATTAAGGGAAACTGGTTTTTGCTGAATATTTCAATAGGGTGATAACCAGCATAACGGGAAAGATCCAGTTCCGCTACTTGAGAAAAGCGGGAAAGGTTTATTACCACCAGAATTGTTTCATTTTTATATTCCCGGGTAAAAGCTAAGATTTTTGGATTATCCGGGTGCAAAAATTGGATTGAACCTCTCCCGAAGGCTTTATAATTTTTACGCATATTGATAACTCTTTTCATCCACCAGAGAAAAGAGGTTTGGTTTTGCTCCTGGTTTTCCACATTTACAGTCTCATAATGATAAGCTGGGTCTATATTAACCGGAAGATATAATTTTTGGGGATTAGCTTTAGAAAATCCGGCATTACGATCTGCACTCCACTGCATGGGTGTTCTAACTCCATCACGATCACCTAAAAAATGATTATCTCCCATACCAATTTCATCACCGTAATAGAGAGTAGGGGTTCCTGGTAGTGAAAAGAGGAGTATTTTCATAATCTCCATTTTTCTGCGATGATTTTCCAGCAGAGGGGCTAATCGTCTTCGAATCCCTAAATTAATTCGGGCAGATTTATCCCTGGCATAAACACGATACATGTAATCCCTTTCTTCATCAGTCACCATTTCCAGGGTTAATTCATCATGATTTCTCAAAAAGAGAGACCACTGGCAGTTTTGGGGAATTACCGGAGTCTGATCTAATATATCAATAATAGGGAAACGGTCTTCCATTCTTAAAGCCATAAACATACGTGGCATAAGGGGGAAGTGAAAGGCCATGTGACAGGCATCTCCGTTTCCGAAATAACGAACCGCATCTTCCGGCCATTGGTTGGCTTCGGCTAATATCATACGATTTTGATAATATCGATCCACATGTGCCCGCATTTTTTTTAGAAATTCCAATGATTCAGGTAAATTCTCACAATTAGTACCTTCCCGTTCAAAGAGATAGGGAACAGCATCTAAACGCATTCCGTCAACTCCCATTTTCATCCAGAAGTCAATAACATTAAGAATAGCTTTTTGTACCTCAGGGTTATCATAATTCAGGTCCGGCTGGTGGGAGTAAAAGCGATGCCAGAAATATTTATCATTTTCCGGATCTCTAGTCCAGTTAGAACTTTCAAAATCCTGAAAGATAATTCGAGCATCAGGGTATTTATCCGGTTTATCACTCCAGACATAAAAATCCCGCCATTTTTTAGGTGCATTTTTTTTCCGGGCCCTTTGAAACCATTGATGCTGATCGGAGGTATGGTTAAGCACCAGCTCAATAATGACTTTTATTTCCCGTCGATGTGCTTCTTTTAAAAAGCGTTTAAAATGGCGCATATTTCCATAATGATTATGAATAGTATAATAATCGGCAATATCGTAACCATCATCCCTTAACGGGGAAGGGAAAAAAGGAAGTAGCCAGATGGTATTTACACCCAGATTTTCCAGATAGTCAAGTTTTTCGGTTAAACCTTTAAAATCTCCGATCCCGTCATTATTTTTATCATAAAATGATTTTACGTGTAGTTCGTAAATGATGGCATCTTTATACCATAAAGGTGTTTCTGTAAAGCCTTCCCGGCTGATCATGTATTTCCTCCTAGTTAAAATAATCGAACTGGTTTTCTTTTTTCAAATTTTTCCTGATTTTTAGGATATGAGCAGGGAGAATGTGTGGATTTAATTCCACATAGTTATACTCACCCTGCCAGATATACTTTCCGCCACCTAATAGGTCTTCTGCTAAAAAAGACTTTTCAGGTAAAATATTCAGCTCATATAAGGGCACTTTTACCCATCCGGATTGTCTATAATGCGGGTCCAGGTTGATAACTACCAGGATGGCATCTGTTTGCTCTTCATTAAATTTAGCAAAATAAAGTAATTGGTTATTTTCAACAGGCAAAAATCTAATATTGCTTGTTTTATGGAATTCAGGATTTTCTTCCCTGATCTTGTTAATAGTGGCAAATAATTCACGAGTACTTTCTTTTACCTCTTCCGGCAACCAATTTTTTAACTCATATTTTTCCGAATTATAATATTCTTCTTTCCCTGGCACGGCCTTATTGATAAAGCGCTCATAGGGCGGGCCGTAAATTCCATAATTGGATGACAAAGTTGCCGCGAGTATAAGTCGAATTATAAAAGCAGGTTGGCTATCAGCCTGCAGATATTCAGACAAAATATCCGGCGTGTTTGGCCAGAAATTGGGTCGGAAAAATTCTTTCACCTGTGTCTGGGTTAATTCTGTCATATATTCTGTTAATTCCTGTTTGGTATTTCTCCAGGTAAAGTAGGTATAAGATTGGGTAAATCCCAGTTTAGCCAGCCAATACATTACTTTTGGTCTGGTAAACGCCTCAGCTAAAAAAATAACTTCAGGGTATTCTTTTTTAATTAAGGAAATTAACCATTCCCAGAAAATAAAGGGTTTAGTGTGTGGGTTATCCACCCGAAAAATTTTTAC
>CAYWJZ010000017.1:3650-15551 GCA_964458635.1 uncultured Atribacterota bacterium | reverse complement strand
TGAATTCCTCACTCATTTTTGGTTCTATCATGGGAACTTTGCCTTCATAGACATTACCGTTTCCACCATCAATGGTAATAAAATCATCTTTTTTGATAGTTTTACCTTTAACGGTAAACACTTCTTTTTGTGAGTTTATGCTAATTTCACTACAGCCAGCAACACAAGGCATACCCATCCCTCTGGCTACTACAGCTGCATGACTGGTCATACCGCCTCTACTGGTTAAAGTACCTTTTGCTACTACCATGCCATGAATATCATCCGGGGTTGTTTCCGTTCTAACCAAGATAACATCTTCACCATTTTCTCCCATTTCTTCTGCTTCATCGGCAGTAAAGACTACTTTACCACATGCGGCACCAGGTGAAGCAGGTAAACCTTTGGCAATAGACTGTATATCAGCTTCAGGATCAATTCTGCGATGAAGTAACTGATCAAGTTGTACGGGTTCTATCCTTTCCACTGCAGTTTCTTTGCAGATAATCCCTTCTTTGACCATATCAACTGCAATCTTTAATGCTGCCTGGGTAGTACGTTTACCCGTTCTTGTCTGTAGGATATAGAGCTTTCCCTGTTCAATAGTAAACTCATAATCCTGTACATCTTTATAGTTTTCTTCCAGTATGTTTACAATCTCAATTAATTCTTGATAAACATCCGGCAAATCATTCTTTAATTCATCCAGAGGTTTTGGTGTTCTAATTCCGGAAACAACATCCTCTCCCTGTGCATTTAAGAGATATTCACCGTAGTTTTCTTTTTCACCAGTTGAAGGATTTCGAGTAAACCCGACACCTGTTCCGGAATCATATCCCATATTTCCAAAAACCATCTCCTGCACATTAACAGCAGTGCCTAAATCATCGGGAATTTTGTTAATTCTTCTATAAGTGACCGCCCGCTTATTATCCCATGAACTAAATACTGCCTCTATAGCCATATTTAACTGTTGCTTGGGATCATCAGGAAACTCTCTTCCCGTCTCCTGTAAAACCAGCTCTTTATATTGTTTTACAACCTCTTTTAATCCATCTACTTCAATTTCAGCATCAATTTCTACATTTTGCTTTTCTTTAATGTTATCCAGGATTTTCTCAAAATGTTCTCCCTTAATATCCATTACTACATTACCAAACATTTGAATAAACCTTCGATAATTGTCATAGGCAAATCTCTCATCATTTGTCTTTTTTATTATTCCCTGAATTGTATCTTTATTGAGACCTAAGTTTAAGATAGTATCCATCATTCCCGGCATAGAAATGGCAGCACCTGAGCGAACAGACACTAAAAGTGGGTTTTCTGAATCTCCTAATTTTTTTCCGGTTTTTTCTTCTAACTTTTGAAGATTTCTCTCAACTTGCTCCTGTAGTCCTTCAGGAAATTTTTTGTTTCCTTTAGTATATTCAATACAAGCTTCTGCTGTAATTGTAAATCCTCTGGGGACCGGTAACCCCATTCTGGTCATTTCAGCTAAATTTGCCCCTTTCCCCCCGAGCAATCTTTTCATATCTTTATTGCCTTCATCAAAAAAATATACATATTTTTTCATAACTATAATTCTCCTTTTTTATTAAATAATTAAAAAACAGTAAACTTCGCAACCACCATAGTAGGTGGAAATTCTATTTTAATCCTCCTTTTGCAAGTGCTATCCTGGATAGGTCTGCTGTTTTATGATACAGGTTTGCAATAGCTTTTAGTAAAGCTAAGCGATTTTTGCGTATTGATTCATCTTTTTCCATTACTAAAACATGGTCAAAAAATATGTCAACAGGTTCGGTCATTATTTCTAAATAGTCAAACACCATTACATATTGTTGTCTTAAAATGGCATTTTCAATTTTCTTTTTTGCTTCAAGATATTGCTCATAAAGATTTTTCTCCTCTTTTTCCCGAAAATATGAAGGCTCTATATTAGACTCAACAGCATTTTTTGATAGATTAGATGTTCTGGTAGCTGCAGTAATAATTTTATTAAATTTTGGTAAATTATAAATCTCTTGAATTACTTTTATCCTTAATAATGCATCGATTATATTTTTTGGCTTCTTTACCAATACTGCATCGATTACATCATACCTATACCCTCTTTCCAGGAGCAAATGCCGAAAGCGCTGCAAAACAAAATCAAATATCTCACTCTTAAGGGTTTCACTGTATTTTTTTTGCTTCTCTAATTGCTTATTATTCCTTACTAATAATTTTATATTATATTCAATAATATCACTAAGATTAAAATCCAGTTCATTAAGTAAAACAATATTAATTATACCCAATGATTGTCTCCTTAAAGCATAAGGATCCTGAGAGCCATCTGGTATATTACCATTAATAAAACAGGAGGTAATATTGTCCAACTTGTCCGCAATACTTAATATACTTCCATTTATTGTCTTTGGCAGGCTATCCCCTGAAAACCTTGGAAGATAATGTTCAAAAATAGCATGGGCTACCCGTTTATCTTCTTGCTGCAGAAGAGCGTATTCCTTCCCCATAATTCCCTGTAATTCCGGGAATTCTTTTACCATTTCTGATACTAAATCAGCTTTACATAGCTGGGCTGATCTCTTTATTATTTGGGATAAATCATTCTCTAATTCTAAATCCTCAGATATTTTTCCCGTTAACCCGATTAGCCTGTTAACTTTATCATACATACTGCCTAAATTTTCCTGATAGACAACATTTCTTAACTTATCCAGTTTTTGGTCCAGAGGTTTCAGGTTTTTATCAACTACCCTTTGGTCTTCCTGGTAAAAAAACCTGGCATCTTCCAGTCTAGCTTTTAAAACTCGTTCATTCCCCAGGATAATAGGCTTTTTAAACTTATCTTTATTGCCATTTATAACTACGAAAAAATGAGGTGAAAGCATATCCTTCTTCTTATAGATAGGAAAATATTTTTGATGTTTTATCATTACCGCTTTTAATACTTCGGTGGGCAACTTCAGATAATCGGTACTAAATTGTCCTAACAAAACTCGCGGATATTCTACCAGGTTTTTTACCTCATCCAATAATTCCTCGTCTATGGTGTTTTCCCAGTGATTCTCTTCAGTTATTTCAATAATTTGCTCGTGGACCATCTTCTTTCTTACCTCTGGATCAATACTAACAAAGCATTCTTCCAGAACCTTAAAATAATGGTCGACCTTGTCAATTTTTACAGGCTCCGGAGAAAGGAGACGATGACCGTAGGTAATACGATCAGATTTCAGTGTTTCCAGATAAAAAGGTATAATCTTTTCATTATACAATGCCAAGAACCATCTTATCGGTCTGATAAAACGGAAAGAATTTTTTCCCCAGCGCATCGATTTAGGAAAACTTAAGCTACTGATTAGCTTTAGACAAATTTCCGGCAATAATTCTTCGGTAGGTTTACCTTTAATTACTTTCTTAGCAAATAAATATTCTCCTTTATCAGTTTGTTCGTTTATCAGCTCATCTATTTTGACTTGATTGGATTGGGCAAATTTTATAGCAGGTTTTTGTGGATTACCATCTTCGTCAAAGGATATTTTCTTGGACGGACCTTTTATTTTCTGGAAGATATCTCTTTGTTGAGATTGAATATTTTCAATATAAAGGATAATTCTTCTGGGAGTTCCATAGGTATAAATATTATTATAATCAATATTTAAATGTTTTAATTCTTTTATGGTGATATTTTTTAAATTTTTTAAAGTTTTATCAATATAAATTGAGGGTATTTCTTCAGTTCCTATTTCTAAGATTACTTTATTCATTTATAGTTCCTTTTTTTAATAGTGGGTACCCAAGCATTTTTCTTTGATCGCAATACTGCTCTGCACACATTTTAGCCAATTCCCTCACTCTAGCAATATACCCTGTTCTTTCAGTCACACTAATTGCACCTCTTGCTTCCAAAAGATTAAAGGTATGCGAACATTTTAAAGTATAATCATATGCTGGAATTGATAGCTTCTTCAGAACAAGTTGCTTGGCTTCTTTTTCGTATATTTGAAACAAAGAAAAAAGCATATCGGTATCAGCTTCTTCAAAATTATATCTGGATTGCTCAACTTCTACCTGGTGCTGTATTTCTCCATAGGTAATATCTTTATTCCAAAGGAGATCATAGATATTTTCTTGCTCCTGTATCACCATAGCCAATCGTTCAATTCCATAGGTAATTTCAATAGGTATGGGATTCAAATCAATTCCCCCAGCCTGTTGAAAATAGGTAAACTGAGTAATTTCCAAACCATCCAGGACTACCTCCCAGCCTAATCCCCAAGCTCCCAGCGTTGGTGCTTCCCAATCACCTTCCATAAAACGAATATCATGCTCTTTTCTATTTATTCCAATTTTCTCAAGGCTTTCCAGGTATAAATCCTGAATATTTTCCGGGGAAGGCTTAATAATTACTTGAAATTGATAATGTTGTTGAACCCTATTCGGGTTTTCGCCATAACGCCCGTCAGCAGGTCTTCTGGAAGGTTCAACATAGGCAGTTCTCCATGGTTCAGGACCAAGAACTCGTAAAAAAGTTGACGGATTCATCGTGCCAGCACCTACTTCAGTATCATAAGGAGTTAATATTATACATCCTCTCTTATTCCAATATTTTTCTAAATTAAATATTATTTCTTGTATATTCATACTGGTATTCCTCTTCCGGTATATTGTTCTGTAAAGAAAATTCCACCATTATTATAACTAATTATATAATGACATCATTACAGCATATTTAGAGCTAGATATCTTTATAAATATAGCAAAATCATTTTATGATGTCAAAAAAACAAATGCACTTAAAACAATTCTTTCCAGGATATTCAAAGAGAATTCTTCCCCTGGAAAACCACTGAGATACTTTTTTACTTAGGTTATTAAAATTAATGGGGTTTTTTATGGTTAACTAAAAATCCGGGGAGAGATTAAAATCTTCATTAATTATTCCATTGATTCTAGCTTATTTAAAAACTCTTTACTCCTATTTCTGGTCTCAAAGTGATATGACATATAATTATCAGTAATTTTAAACAACTCATCCAATCCGGATTGAATAATATTTTTATTATGAATCATTTGCAAATCTGCCACTATTATTCTCCTTAACAACCTCAGACAATAATTACTAATTTTAACCTGATAGCCACTATTTTCTCCTTTGCATGCCGGACAAATTATTCCACCTTCAATGATGTCAAAAATATAATATTCCTCTTTTTTTAACCGTTGATTACACTTCACACATCTTTCTAAAACAGGATGATAACCCAGAATAACAAAAAGTTTCCATTTAAATGATTCCACTAAAAGGAAAGGATTTTTCTCATCCTTTAAGAGTACTAAAACATTTTTTAATAATTCATAAATTGCTTCATTTGGATCTTCCTCGGCAGACATTTTATCAATAATTTCTGTACAGTAAATGGCTAATCCATATCGTTTTAAATCTTTACATCTGGAGAAAAATGAGCTGATAATTTCTGTTTGGCTGACAATATTTAAGGTCTTACCTTTATAAACGAGGATTTTTAGAAGAGTTAAATTTTCCAGGCTACTGCCAAACTGGCTTTTTGTTTTTCTAATTCCCTTAGCAATTGCTTGTATCTTTCCATAATCTTGACTAAAAATAGTAATTATTTTATCCGATTCATTTAATTTTATACTTTTAAGTACAATACCATTTGTTCGAAATAGTCGATTTTTCAATTTACATATCCTTGCTCTCGTAGGAAGAATGCCAGTTTATTATTTAACACAAACTTATTATCTATGAAAATTACCTATAAAAAAATTCGGCAGTAATTCTTTTGCTTTCATTATTTTAATTTCATGATTCAGGTTGGTCATTATAACATTCATTTCCGGTGAAAATTCTACCATTACCTGCCGACAGGCTCCACAAGGAGTACATGGTTTTTTGGTATCTCCAATAATGGCCATGGCTTTAAAATTTCTACATCCTGCTGATATAGCCCTATAAATTGCAACTCGTTCAGCACACATACTCAAACCGAGTGATGCATTTTCAATATTAAAACCAGTAAATATCCAGCCATTATTAGCAAGTACTGCAGCACCAACACTGAATTCAGAGTAAGGTGCATAAGAGTTTAATCTTGCATTAGTTGCTTCCCGAATTAATTCTTCTAAAAATTTTTCCATTGATATACCTTCTTGGGGTAATTATTTAACCCATACTTCTGCCTGAGAAGACAACACATGAATCCAGGTAGTTCCAGGATTATAACTAAGGGGATTATCATTGCTGTCCAGAAATATTGTTTTATCTTCTTTGCTTTTTTTTAACCATTTAACAGATTGAATATTTCCTTCGCTGAATACTTTCCCAACTCCTTCTCCTATTAAATCTATCTGAACTCTACCCTGGTCATCTCCCGTAATTTCCTTAATTGAGGTATACTGAATTATAATATTTGAAACCTCTATTTGCTCATTGTTACTATAATCTTTGTGTGGTCTTTGGTTCACATAACGGTAATATTTTTGCTCATCAGGCTTATATTCGTAACTAACTATATAATCCTTATGATATTTGATACTAATTTTACGGACTTGATTTTTTGCTGTTTCATTCAAGTTTGCATAATTTACCAAATAATGACTATTTTGCTTATCATACAGAGAATTATTTTTACTGGTTTCTTTTCTAAGTTTAGCAGTATTGGTAAAGAGGTTAATCCAACCCCCGATGTTCTTATCTCGCCAAAAAAGTGCTGGATATTCAATTTCATCAATATCTAAAACATTTTCATTCTTTAGATTTTGTCCACCACAGTGGATAAAAATAGCAAACCATTCGGCACAAATTCTGGAAAAATAATATCTACTACTTCTAACAGGCCCGACTATTGTTTCGGTATCTCCTAGAAAAATTGCCATATATCTGGTAAAAGGAAACTCCACTTCCATTTCATATACAATGTCAGCTTTGCTTAAACCTCTTTGAATTTCCATTTCATCGGTGGAATTACCTATGATAACCGCAATCGGCCTTTCTGCCTGATATAAATCATTTGCCAAAATGAATACATCGCATGTTAAGAAGAAAAAAAAACTTATTAAAGCTAACAAAAATATAGTTTTTCCAAAAAAGTAAGAAGTAATTCTGTAAATATTATATTTCACTAAGAGATTTTCTCCTTAAGTATAAGTATTTATTTTTCTCATAGTAAAAGACCAGAAATATAATTACCTCTTGGTATATACAATTCCTGGCCTTTCTTTGTTTATTATTTTTTTCAATATTTATCCTGATAAGTAAAACTTTTCTCTAATCAATATCCATTCCAATTAGCTTGCCAATAGCTTTGTAACTTTCTTCAAGTTGGTATTCCGGAAATTGTTGAAAGTTAATTGGAAGACCGGCACCCTTTTTTTCTAAATGTTCTAAAGCCAATATTAAATCATCCAGCAGATCAATTGGGAAACTGAATACAATTTCATAATTTTGAGCTAGTGCCCTTTTACGATCACCTATACATGGTACGGTAATTTGAAACTGATGGTTTTGGATTGTTGGCACAATAGAATAAACACAACCCGCATGGCCAGATATACGACAATAAATATCATTACCGTCAATCCAATTAATAGCAATCATTAGCTGTGTTAATTGAGTCGGGGTACAATACAATATTCCTATATCAGGTTGAAAATTTACTACCTCAAGTGGAGAAAGCGCAATTCCCTTATATTTTCCATATTCAAAATGTGGAAAATTCTCCGCCCAATTTTTCCCTGCTTCAATAGTTTTGGCAGTTCCGGGATAACGGTTCTTCCCTTCTAAAAAATATGATGGTGCTTTCTCAAATCCTAATCC
The DNA here is from genome assembly GCA_964458635.1 of uncultured Atribacterota bacterium. Taxonomy (GTDB): domain Bacteria; phylum Atribacterota; class Phoenicimicrobiia; order Phoenicimicrobiales; family Stramentimicrobiaceae; genus CAYWJZ01. Next base: position 7,726 of record CAYWJZ010000017.1, on the reverse strand, counting down.
TATCACTGGTTCAAAGCACCACATATCCTCTTTAAATAAAGCGAATGATTCAGCCTTTCTTCTAGAAATTGCCATAGCCTGACATAATGACAGGTGATATCCAAAATCCTTCTTTGGTCGCTTGGTATTTTCAGGCATTTTATTTACATCTTTTAATAATTTTATTCCCAGAGGAAAAGTTTCCAGCATTAAATATTTCTTTAACTTATTTCCATATTCCTTTAATCTATCCAGTTGCAATTTACCTCTCTCTTCAAACACAATTATTACCTTCTCTTTATACTTTTTATAGATACAATATTTTTTTATTTGACCTGAAACTGTAATAATTTCGATTATATTTTAATTTATATTCTTAATATTACTATTCAAGTTGCGGAAACCTCTGCCTTCTTTTTCCTTTGGACTTGCATTATGATTACAATAGATAGCAAAGCAAGACCAATAACATCTGTCAGATATGATGTTCTTAATAAAACAAAAGCACTCAGGATTAATATAATTCTTTCATGTATTTTTGTTCTGGTAATGAGATAACCGCCGGCCGCTGAACCCAAAGCAACTATTCCGGCAAAAGAAGTAAATATTAATAAAGCAGTGTGCAGTATTGTACTATCAATACCCATCAATCCGGGATCAAAACAAAAAACATAAGGAATCATAAAACCGGCTATTGCCAGCCTCACGGCTATAAAGCCAGTTTTCATTGAATCGCCTCCTGATATTCCTGCTGCAGCAAAAGCAGCGACTGCAACCGGAGGTGTAAGATCAGCAATAACACCAAAATAAAGGATAAAAAGATGAGCAGCGATAGGGTGAACTCCCAGATTAACTAAAGCAGGAGCAGCCATTATCGATAAGATGATATATTTAGCCGTAGTAGGCATGCCCATTCCCAACAGAATAGAAGCAATCATGGTAAAAAAGAGTGTATAAAACAGGTTACCTCCTCCCAACATGACTAAACTGTTGGCAATTTTTAAACCTATTCCAGTTAGGGTAACTACTCCTATAATAATTCCAGCACTGGCACAGGCACAGGCAACTCCAAGAGCTCCTTTAGCTCCTTCTTCAAATCCACCTATTAAGTCTTTTAAATTCATTCTGGTTACTTTTTTAAGCATGCTAATAGCTACAGTTGATACTATAGCCCAAAATGCTGCAAAAAGTGGGGTATAAGCTCTGACCAGTAAATAAACCAGAACTCCTATAGGTATTAATAAATGGCCCCTTTCTAATAGGATAGCCCTTAGATCAGGTATTTTATCTTTAGGTAATCCCTCTAAACCTTCTCTTTTTGCTTCCAAATGAACCATCATCAATACAGACAAAAAATATAATAATGCAGGGATTATTGCTACAACTGCAATCCTGATATAAGGAATCCCCAAAAATTCTGCCATGATAAAAGCAGCGGCCCCCATAATTGGGGGAAGTATCTGTCCACCGGTAGAAGCAGCAGCTTCCACTGCACCGGCAAAATTTCTTCGATAGCCAATACTCTTCATTAGAGGAATGGTAAAACTTCCCGTTGTTACGGTATTAGCAACAGAGCTACCATTAATTGAACCCATAAATCCACTGGCCAGTACAGCTACTTTAGCAGGGCCTCCGGTGGCACTTCCTGCTACCGACAGTGACAAATCAATAAAAAATTTACCCATACCGCTCTTACTGAGTATTGCACCAAAAAGAATAAAGAGAAAGACAAATGTTGCCGATACACTTAAGGGTATACCGTAAATACCTTCGGTACCTGTAGCGAGATGATCAACAAGCCTAACCAAACTATACCCTCTATGAGCAAGGTATCCTGGGATATAAGGTCCTAAAAAAACATATGCTAAAAAGACAACTACAACAATCACTAAAGGCAAACCTATACTTCTTCGTGTTGCTTCTAAGACCAGTAAAATAGTTACCCCTCCTACAATTAAATCAAGCATAGTGGGAAGCCCGGCTCTAAGAACTAGCTGGTCGTAGAAAACCACCAAATACATACAGACTAATGCACCTAAAATAGATAATATAACATCATAAAAAGGTATTTGATGAATGCCTTTTTCATAATCGCTCTTTTTCCCTCCGAAAGGATACAATAGGAAAACCAAGGCAAGAGTAAACGCTAGGTGGACTGCTCTTTGTTTCAAGGCAAGGATTAGACCAAAACCAGCGGTATAAAAATGGAATGCTGACATAGATACCGCAAGAATCGTTATAATCAATGCAAATATACCAACCGGTTTTCTTATTCTTGACTCGGAATCATATTTCTCCAATAAAGCTTGAACATCAATTTTTTCGCTGTTTTCTTTTTCTTTATTACTTGATTGTTCTACGTTTTTCTGATCTTTTACATCTTTCGATTCGCTCATAATCCACCTCTTAATGTAATGAATAATATAATTATAATAACAAAATATGTTTTTATAAATTTTGTTTTATTTTTATCATTATATTTTCCCAAAAACTGACTTCTCTTAAATTAATGGTTACTAGTTGATCCCCTGTTAATTCAGATAAATTTATTTCTTTATTTTTTATATATAGATGATTTTCCCTGATAGCCCCGACGTTATAATATAAAGGCAGATCGATAGGTCTATTCATATTCTTTATTTTATATTTTCCATCTTCCATTAGAAAAACTTCATCTCCAAAAGCAGCATAAGGCATTCCGGCAACTGAATCATAAAAATGGGTTTCTCTCTGAATAAGTCGGGCATTCTCAGTAATTTCATAAACCTCCCAGACTGTAGTTTTAGCTATGGAATGGCGATAGGAAGTTTTTATTATTTCTTCAGGATGAACAACTTCTCGAATTAAATTATTATTTTCAGGATATTTATTAATTTCCAGCAGAATAACCTTTCTTTGGAGAAAAATTATGACTAAGACTAGTAATATTGTAAAGGTTATTATAATAATAAATAGAAAGTTTAATTTTTTTTTCTGCACTTTTAATAGCCACTTATCTTTAATACATTTGGACTAGGGATCAACCTTAATTCTTAAAAAGTTTTTTAACCCCTAGCCCAAATAACATTAATTTTTTAACAATAATCTATACTACTCTTCGAGTATGGAAAAATATTAGCAATTTAATCCAATAATTCAACTTCTTTGTAGTATTTTTCTGCTCCCGGATGCAGAGGTACTGGCTGGCCATCCAATGCTGTTTCGAGGGTAATGTTTTTCCCCTGTGAATGAGCATCGGCCAATATTTCATTATTTTCCCACATGGCTTTGGTCATTTCATAAACCAGATCTTCATCTAAATCTTCTGTACATATCCACCAGCAGGGAGTCGCTAAAGTTGCAACATCTTCTTCTACTCCTTTATATATTCCTGCTGGAATTGCATCTTTGGCGTAATATGGATTTTCTTCCACTAACTGATCCATTACATCTTCATCCATGGGTATTAATTTGATATCTCTCTTGGTGGCAGCATCAATAACACTGGAAGAAGGATATCCTGTGGTAAATACATAAGCATCAATCTGATAATCGGCAAAAGCCTGCGCTGTTTCAGCCATACTTAATCTCTCTGTTGTACCAAGATCATCAAAAGTTACTCCATGTGCAGGTAAGTATATCTCGGCATCGGCAATAATACCACTATTAGGGGCACCTACACTGACATCCTTTCCTTTCAAATCACTTACACTGTCAATACCAGCATCTGCCTGGGCAATTATATGAATGGTTTCAGGGTACAGACTGGCAATAGCCCTGAGTCCTTCAAATGGCTCTTCATCTTCAAATAACACTTCTCCATTATGAGCCCAATAAGCGACATTTGATTGGCAAATTGCAGTTTCTGCTTGTCCTTCTAAAAGATAATTTATATTGGTAATTGAAGCATTGGAAGTCTGGCCTGTAGCTGAAAGATTTTCTACATTATCTGAAAGTAGCTGAGCCAGAGCACCACCAATTGGATAATAAGTACCACCAGTTCCACCGGTAGCAATATCTATAAAGGTCTTCTGGGCCAATCCAGTCATACTGAGAATCAAAATCAGGGTTAATACAATAGCTAATGTTAGTAATTTTCGCATAATAATAACCTCCTT
>CAYWJZ010000017.1:0-3550 GCA_964458635.1 uncultured Atribacterota bacterium | reverse complement strand
TTCATCAATATGGTCAAAACCTAAAAGATGCAATAGGCCGTGAATAAGTAAAATGGTCATCTCCTCCTGAAAGGAATGTTTCAACTCTTTAGCTTGCCTTTCTGCTGTTTCTGTAGATATAATAATGTCTCCCAGTAAATATTCTTTAAATTCATCTTTATCTATATCTGCTTTATCTATATCTGCTTTAAAAATATCTTCTTGGTCTTCTAAAAGGCTAAACGCCAGAACATCAGTAGGAGTATCAATCTTTCGGTATAACTTGTTTAGCCGTTGAATCTCTTGATCATTTGTTAATAGCAGGCTTACTTCACTTGTTTCCTTTATTTTCATTGTTTTCATTGCTGTCAGCAGAATTGTCTTCAATTTCTGAAGGTTGATTGGTCGCTTCTGTTGATTTTTTACTTGTACTTTCACTTTGAGACCGTTCCTTTTTTAATTTATTAATCAATTCTTCATCGGGATATTCAATACGGTTATGAAACATACCAGTTAATATCCTGGAGAATACTTCTTTGATTTTATTTAAGTCCTTCAAGGTAAGGTTGCAATCATCCAGTTGACCATTCTCTAGATTGCGATTGATAATATTCTGGGTCAAATTTTTAATACGGCTGGAGGTAGGGCTGTTAAGTGTCCTGGCTTCTGCTTCAAGCATATCAGCCAATAGAATTATCCCCGCTTCTTTGCTTTTCGGTTTGGGGCCGGAGTAACGATAGTTTTCTTCCTTAACTGTATTTAACTTATTTTCATTTGACTGTAATGCTCGATGAAAGAAATAACTAATCAGTCCCGTACCATGATGTTGATTGATAATATCAATAATAGCTTTGGGTAATTTATATTTTTTTGCTAAATCAATGCCATCCTTAACATGAGAAGCAATTACCAGCGCACTTAGACTTGGCTCCATATCATCATGGGTATTCTTGTAAGCTTCCTGGTTTTCTGCAAAGAAATACGGCCTTCTTAGTTTTCCTATGTCATGATAATAAGCGCCAACCCGTGCCAGTAAAGAATTAGCCTCAATTTCTTCAGCAGCTGTTTCAGCAAGATTGCCAACCACCACACTATGATGATATGTACCGGGGGCCTCAACCAATAATTGCTTTAAGAGTGGTTGGTTAGGATTTGATAATTCCATTAACCTAAAAGAAGAAGTAATATCAAAAAAACCTTCTAAAAAAGGAAGAATCCCAATAGTTAATATAGCAGAAACAAAACCGTTTAATACCCCCCACAAGTTGTTTTCCAATATCATTTGTGAGGGGTTTCGGTGTATTAAACCTAGCGCAGAGATAGACAACACATTGATAACGGCAATTAAAAAACCGGCACGCGTTAAACTTGATCGTTGGGTTGCTTTACGAATACCAAAAACAGAAATGAGTCCACCGAGTAAGGCAACAATCATATAGTTTAATTCGTCTAAATAGATAAAACCAATATTAAAACTAATTAAAAAAGTCATCCATAATGCTAATCTGGAATCAAGAGTAATGGCTATAATCATAGAAGCAAAAGCAACTGGTATAAGATAACCGGATATTTCGCCAATTATCTTAGCAATAAAAATCGTGGATACATAAATAATACCCAATAGAATCAATTTATTTAAATCATCATATATTTTTCTATGGAATATAAAAATATAAAAACCTAATAAAAATATAAACAAAGAATTAATCAAAAACAGACCAGCAATATTTTGTAAATGTATTGTTGGATTTTGTAATCCCAATGCTGTTAATCTTTCTATGTGTTCGGTAGTAACGATTTCTCCTTTTCGGATAATAATCTGGTCTTTTCGAATGATATTCTTTACATCCCTTACAGCTTCTATTGCCTCCTGTTTCTTGTCATCGGTTGCCTCAGTATCAAGGAATAAACTGGGTTTTAGAAAATTCTTTCCAATTTCACTGGCAATAATTGCATTATAAGGGTTTGTCGACAAATCGCTTATTTCTCTTACAATCTGCTTTTTTGCTTCTTCAATATCTTCTTCTTTTATTCCCTGTTGCATAATTTTTCTTATCGATGAATACATATCTTCTTTAACTTCTTGGAGTGATGACTGATCTAATTTGAGAAAATTTTTCATTACATTGTCTTCTATTTCAAGAGAGTATTTGTCTTTTATCTCCTGTAAAGCTAGTTCTCTAGAGGGATCAGGGCTATTTGATGGAAAATCAGTTTTTTCTCTTAAGTCAGCGACATCTGAAAAAAAATTATCAAGTTCTTCTTCTACATTTTCAATACTGGCTAAATTAAGATTATATACCTCCCGAATATTTCTTGCTGCTTGCTCTTTTAATTTTTCTGTGGCTTCCTCGTCAATAAATTCAATAGTTTCCGGTGCGACAATATCTCTGGGAGCAACCTCTCCTTCTTTTAAGAGAATTTTACCTGGAATAAAATTAATGGATAAAATAGAAGTTATCGATAGAACAATAAGGAAAAAGATGAATAATCTTTGTAGAATACTTTTTTGAAATACTTTACTGGTTTTTTTAATAAATTTATTATTTTTTTTCATTTTTTATTTTTTAGCATACCTGCATTAATGCGAACTCACCTTAATTATCCCCTTGTCGTTCATTTTCTTGTTCATAGGCACGGATAATTTCTCTCACCAATTTATGTCTGACTACATCTTTTTTTTCCAAATAAACAAATTCAATACCATTAATATCCTTTAAAATCCTGGAAATCCTGACTAGTCCTGAATTTGTTTTTTGGGGCAAATCAACCTGAGTAATATCACCGGTTACAATAATTTTGGAGCCAAAACCAAAGCGTGTTAAGAACATCTTCATTTGTCCAAGAGTAGTATTTTGCGCATCATCCATTATAATAAAAGAATTATTTAAAGTTCGTCCTCTCATATAGGCAAGTGGAGCAATTTCAATAATCCCTCTATCCAGATAATTTTGGAATTTGTCAGAAGGCATCATTTCATAAATGGCATCATACAAAGGTCGAAAATAAGGATCAATCTTTTCCATCAAATCACCAGGTAAAAACCCCAAACTTTCTCCGGCTTCAACGGCAGGACGAATCAGGATAATTCTATCAACCTCTTTTTTTCTTAATGAAGAAATGGCCAGTGCCACCGCTAAATACGTTTTTCCGCTCCCGGCAGGCCCAATAACAAACAAAACATCATTATTATTAATTTTTTCTACAATTTGTTTTTGACCAAATGTTTTTGGTCTAATAATCTTATCTTTTTTAAATACCTGGATCTCTTCTTTATATAATTCATTTAAGAAAACAGTATTATTTTCTTTAATCATATCAAGTTGATATCTTATGTCTGATAAATTGACCGGATATCCGCCACGAATAATAACCAATAGATCCTCTATTACTTTTACTGCCTTATTGACATTATTCTTTTTTCCGGTAATTGTCAAATGATTACTGTTCCTGGTAGAAATTTTGACCGATAATGACTGACTGATCAATTTTATTTTGGTATCAAGTTGACCAAAAAGTTCCCTCAGTTCATCTTTATTTTTAACTACGATTGATTGTTCTTCCATTTTTT
>CAYWJZ010000016.1:8580-16003 GCA_964458635.1 uncultured Atribacterota bacterium | reverse complement strand
GGGAATTTTCAGAAATAAGAAAGGAAAAATATCTATCTATGAATGCAGAAATTATCGGTATCGGAAACGAAATATTATATGGAAAAATTATTGATACCAATTCCAATTATATTATCAATAAATTAAGAGAAAATAATCTGTTTGTGAAACACGTATCAATTGTTGGGGATGACGAAGATGAGCTGGTAATGTTACTGAAAGAAGCATATCGGCGTTCACAGATTATAATCACTACCGGAGGATTAGGGCCTACCGAAGATGATATTACTTTTCAATCTATTGCCAAAGCCTTTAATCTTAATTTGGTAAAATATCCGGAAGTCGAAGAACATATGAGCAAAATACTAAGTGACGTTAATATCAGTATGTCACAAAGTAATTTAAAACAAACTTATTTGCCCGAAGGTTCCCATTGTATTATTAACCGTTATGGAACTGCACCCGCTATTATCCTGGAAATAGATAATCAAATTATTGTTTCTTTGCCAGGAGTTCCTCTGGAAATGAAAAAACTAATGTCTGAGGAAATTATCCCTTTCTTATGCCAGAAATTCTCCTCTCTAAAACATAGTCAATCCAGAATAATCCGGTTAAGCGGTTTAGGCGAATCTACGGTTAATGAAAGAATTAAAGATTTTATTAACCAAAACAAACAACTTGATATTGGCATATATGCCAATCCGGAGGATATCCAGGTTCAATTAAATGCCCTGTCTAATACCCCTCAGGAAACAGCTACTATATTGGACAATGCTACCCAACAATTAAAACATCTTCTTGGTGATTATATTTTTGGATTTGATCATCAAACACTAGAAGAAGTTATTGGAAAATTACTCAGAGATAAAAAACTTTCTCTGGCAGTAGCCGAATCATGTACCGGGGGTATGCTGGGTGGAATGATTACTTCTATTCCTGGCAGTTCTGACTATTTTAAAGGTGGGATTATCAGTTATGATGGGGAAATCAAAGAAAAGCTATTAGGAGTACCCCAAAAAACCATTGTTAAGTATGGACAGGTCAGTGAACAGGTAGCCGGATATATGGCTCAGGGGGTCCGTAAAAAATGTAACAGTGATATTGGTTTGAGCATTACCGGAATTGCCGGACCAGGAGGTGGCAATCAAGAAAAGCCTGTTGGATTGGTTTACATTGCTCTGGCAAATGAACAAGAGACTATAGTTCAAAAACATCAACTGCGGAGAAACCGGCAAACCATACGTTTACGTTCTGCCCGCCGTGCATTAAATATGTTAAGACTATACCTGATTAATCTGGAAACTAGCAAAACATAATCTCAATGATTAGAAATTTTGTTTTAAGGCTTTAGAAAATATATCTTATACCATCTTATCAATGAGGGGATTTGAGATGTTCAATCTTATTTTATTATTTATTTCCCCCTATCCAAAAACTAAAAACAAAAAACTAAAAACGTATTCACTAGTGCATTCTACCAGCATCTTCTAATCATAAAGATGACAGGCTGTGTAATAATCCGGCTCAATTTCCCGTAACTGAGGTTCTTCTCTTTTACAGATATCCATTACTTTGGGACATCTGGTATGGAAACGGCATCCTTTGGGAGGATTTACAGGACTTGGAACATCTCCCATTATAATTGCCTGCTGTTTTCTCTGTTTGGGATCAGGGATAGGGATTGCAGAAAGCAATGCTTGAGTATAGGGATGCTTGGGTTTGTTAAAAAGGGGTTGTTTTTCGGCCATTTCCACTATTTTTCCCAGATACATAACAGCAACCCGGTCACTGATATGTTTCACCACACTTAAATCATGAGCTACAAAAAGTAAAGTTAAACCAAATTCTTCCTGTAATTGTTTTAACAGGTTGATAATTTGGGCTTGAATAGAAACATCAAGAGCAGAAACAGATTCATCAGCTACAATAAACTCCGGATTGGTCGCCAGCGCCCGGGCAATACCGATCCTCTGACGTTGGCCTCCACTGAATTCATGTGGATAGCGATTGATCTGGTCAGAAGATAGCCCTACTTTTTCCATCAATTCAATAACCCGGTCTTTTCTTTCCCGGGATGTTCCGATATTGTGAACCTCTAAAGGTTCAGCTATAGTCTTTCCTATCCTCATTCTGGGATCAAGTGAGCCAAAAGGATCCTGATAGATAATCATCATTTTTCTTCTAAAACGCTGCATTTCTGATTTATTAAGATGCGTTATTTCTTCATTATCAAAAAAAATTGAACCTGATGTCGGATCAAGAATTCTTAAAATCATCTTTCCGCAGGTAGTCTTTCCACATCCTGATTCACCAACCAACCCTAAAACCTCTTTACGATTAATAAAGAAACTTATATCATCTACTGCCCGCAAGGTTTCTCTTTTCCCGGCTATAACCTTGCCAACATAGAAAAACTTTTTTAAATTTTTTATCTCAATTAATTTATTCATGATTTATACTCTTTAATAATCTCTTTTGTGGGGGCATCGCTCGTTTTTTCCACCAAATGACATTTAACAAGATGGTTTTTATCTACTTCAGTAAACGCTGGCATTTCTTTAAAACATTTTTCAAAGGCGTAGTCACACCGGGAATTAAAAGGACATCCGGGTGGTAAATAAAGTAAATTAGGAACAATACCTTTAATGGTATCTAAATTTTTCCTGTCCCGATCTATTCTGGGAATCGATCTATTTAATCCCCTGGTATAGGGATGCAGAGGCTTTTCAAATAAGGTATAGATATCAGTATATTCTACAATATGTCCGGCATACATAACTGCTACGTAATCACACATCTCGGAAATAACACCTAAATCATGGGTAATCATTAAAACAGCAGCATTGAACTTCTCCTTTAAATCATTAATCAATTGTAGAATTTGTGCCTGTATGGTTACATCAAGAGCAGTAGTCGGCTCATCTGCAATTAATAGTTGAGGGTTACAGGATAAAGCCATAGCAATCATGATTCTCTGACGCATCCCACCTGATAATTCATGAGGATAATTATTCATCCTCTTATGCGCATCAGGTATGCCTACAACTTCAAGCATCCGTATTGCTCTTTCTCTGGCTTCTTTTTTTGTAATATTCTGATGCAACAAGATCGTCTCTATAATCTCATGTCCAATAGTAAAAACTGGATCCAGTGAAGTCATCGGTTCCTGAAAGATCATTGATATCTTGCTTCCACGAATCTTGCGCATTTCTTTTTCACTCAGATTACATAAATTTTTACCGTCGAAAACAATATTGCCACTCACGATCTTTCCGGGTGGCTGAGGGATTAATCGCATAATAGATAAAGCAGTTACACTCTTTCCTGAACCGGACTCTCCTACAATACCCAATGTTTCTCCCTGATTAACTGAAAAGTTAACCGCATCGACTGCCTTAACAATACCTTCATAACTATAAAAATAAGTTTTTAGATTACTTACTTTTAATAATTCTTTTTTTTCCTTGTTTTTTGTATTTATCATTTTCATTATTTCTTCAATCTTGGATCTAATATATCTCTCAAACCGTCACCCAACAAATTTAACCCCAATACAGACAACAAAATTGCTATTCCCGGAAATGTAGCAGCCCACCAGGCTCCGCTGACAATGTAGGAATAACTATCTGATAACATTGCCCCCCATTCTGGAGTTGGAGGCTGTGCTCCAAGGCCCAAGAAACCAAGTGCGGCAGAATCTAAAATAGCTGTAGCCATCATTAAAGTTCCATATACAATGACCGGGGCAATACTGTTGGGAATAACATGGCGAAAAATAATTCGCCAGTGACTTGAGCCTATTGCTTTTTGCAGTTCAATATATTCCATTTCCTTAATGTATAAAACCGAGCTTCGAATAATTCTGGCCATCTGTGGTGAATAAACGATACCGATAGCAATCATAGCCTTTTCCAATCCCTGCCCTACTACCGTGACTATAACAATAGCCAATAAAAGAGCGGGAAAAGCGAACATCACATCAACAATACGCATAATAACTGCATCAACCCATCCACCAAAATAACCGGATAAAACACCAAAGGCAATTCCCAGTATCATGGCAATACCAACTGCTACAAAACCAGCTGTCAGACTCACCCTGGCACCATAGATGATTCTACTTAGAACACATCTTCCCAATCCATCAGAACCCAAAGGCATTCCTTCGGCACCCTTGTCACTCCAAAAACCCGCTTTTAATTTATTCGCCAGAACAGGAGGAGAAGGAAACGGTTCATTAGGTGCAATAAAATCAGCGGTAATGGCACATAAAATCATAAAAAGGACGATAATTAGTCCAAATACGGCAGATTTATTGTATTTGAAGCGCCGAAATAGTTCATTTCCAATGCTCTCTTTTTTAATTTCCATGGTTTTCATAAATATATCCCGATTATGTTAGTATTTTATTCTAGGATCAATATACACATAAATAATATCGGTTATAAGATTCACAATAACAAAAATAAAGGCAAAAAATAAAACACACCCCTGTACAGCAGGGTAATCCCTCATCTGAACTGCTTTTACTACATAGCGCCCTAACCCTGGCCAGGAAAAAACGGTTTCCGTTAAAATAGCTCCGGCTAAGAGTAAGCCAAAATTTAAGCCTATAACTGTAACAACAGGAATCAAGGCATTACGTACTGCGTGTTTGTAAATTACCATTCTTTCAGAAAGACCTTTGGCTCTTTCTGTCCGGATAAAATCCTGACGTAATACTTCTAGCATACTGGAACGGGTTACCCTGGCCACAGTAGCCATAGGGATGGTGCCTAGAGCAATAGCAGGTAAAATAAGATGGCGCAATGCACTGATAAAAGCTTCCCAATTACCGGCTATAAGACTATCCAACAAATAAAACCCGGTTACCCTAGTGAAGGAAACCATGATACTCATTCGGCCACCAATCGGGAACCAACGCAAATAGACACCGAAAATCATCATCAGCATAATACCCAGCCAGAAAACCGGCATAGAAACACCGAAAAGGGCAACTCCCATAAAGCCGTAATCCAATAAAGAATACTGACGTGAGGCAGAAACAATGCCTGCGATCACTCCTATCACAACGGCAATAAACATGGCCAAAAGCGTCAACTCTACGGTATTGGGGAAACGGGACCAAATCTCTTTGCTGACATATTCATTGGATACGATTGAACGGCCAAAATCACCTTGCAAGGCTTGTTTTAGCCATATCCAATATTGAGTTGGCAAAGGCTTGTTTAAGCCATACTTTTCCTGAATTTTCTCGATAGTCTGAATAGAAGCATGTTCGCCGGCAATAGTTTTTGCCGGATCACCCGGCGCTAGATGAATCAATGAAAAAACCAGAATAGAAGCTCCAAGAAGGACAGGAATCAGCATTAATAAACGCTTTATAATATACCATTTCATAATGTTGGGTTTATTGTCTCCAGTTTATAAAAATATTTTTATAAAATAACAATGAAATTTATAGAAAATCCAAAACTAAAAATATTCTATCATTCAATCTCTATGAATGCAACATTTACAGGGTAGACCTGAAGGCATAGGGTTTTTAGTTTATAGTTTTTCGTTTTTAGATAATTTCCTGGAAATTGAAACTAACCAGATTTATTGTTGGTTAATTCATTTATCTCAGTACAAAAGAGCCATATATTTACTTGAAGTATTCGTATTTTGATATTTTCTTTATCTGCAAACCAAAAACTATAAACTAAGAACTGTTTTTTTTGGACTCAATACAAAAAAAGGGATGAGCTTAAAGCTCATCCCTTTTTTTGTTTAATTTATTATTGAATATCTACGGGATAGAAAAATTTGCGGGAGGTCGGATGCAGCGTATAACCTACAACATTATCGCGGAAGACCACATTCTGATTGGAATGAGCCAGGTAAACCCATCCAGCATCTTCGTGAATCAACTCCTGAGCTTTCTTGTAATAGCTAACTCGTTTATCAACATCATATGTTCTCACTGCTTGAGTTAGAAGTTCCTGATTAGTCTGGCTGGTATAGAAGGCATAATTGCCGGCAGTTCCAATGGAGGCTGCATTAAGTCCGTATAGAACATTCATGAAATTATCCGGGTCCCCATTATCACCGGTCCATCCTAACAGGCACATCTGGTGTTCTCCGGCTTCTGTCTCCTGTAAGTATGTTCCCCAGTCTACCTGGTAGAAGCTAACATCTATATCAACAGCAGCCAAATAACTCTGAATAGCTTCTCCGATTTTTGGAGGATCGAACATGTATGGCCTGGAGACTGGCATAACATGTAGGGTTACTTCAAAACCATCGGGATAACCGGCTTCAGCCAGTAATTCTTTGGCCCTTTCCGGATCATATGGATAATCTTCTATCTCATCATTATATCCAACCACCACCGGAGGCAGACCGTTTTTAGCTACAGAGGCTGTACCCATATAGATATCATTAACGATGGATTCCTTATCAATAGCCATATTGATTGCTTTTCTTACTTCTTTCTTAGTTAATGGTTCAAAATATCCCGGAGTTTTTTCTAGTGGTTCATCATCATCTTTTACTCCGTTTTTGTTAGCATCAACATATCCATAACCGGTATTCATGGCCATATAACCAACATTCATTCCTGGCTCAGTCAGAAGCTTTAGATCAGGATTATCCTCTATCCGTTCCAAATCAGCCGGATTGGGATATTCCATCCCCTGAATTTCTCCTACCTCTAAAGCCAATAATCTGGCAGACGGGTCCTCGATAACTCTGAAGATTAACTGATCCAACTGTGTTCTTTCTCTCCAGTAGTCTTCATTGGCTTCTAAAGTAATATGATCATCTTTAACCCATTCCACAAATTTAAAAGGTCCGGTCCCACAGGGATTTTTAAAGGCATCTTCTTTGTATTTTTCAGCATTAGCAGGGCTTACAATTGCTACAGTAAACATGGCCATGCTGGTCATAATAGAAGCATTGGGCTCTTCTAAAACCAGCTTGACGGTATAATCATCAATTTTTTCCATCTTTTCTACATCGCCGAACATATAGCCCCAATAAGCCCACTCACCATATTCATGATAAGGATGTTCCGGGTTGTACTGTCGTTCAAAAGAAAAAACAACCGCATCGGCATTAAAATCCGTTCCGTCATGGAATTTGACTCCCTTTCTTAAGTTAAAGACAATTTCCGTACCATCCTCAGAGATATCCCAAGATTCTGCAAGACATGGTTTAATTTCAGTAGAACCCTCTACATATTCCACCAATCCTTCAAAGATATTATCCATTCTCTGTATGGATTCACCATCTGTTACATCTGCCGGATCCAAACGAACGGCATCTCCGCTACTACCAAAAACCAGTACTTTTTCTTGAGCTATACCGGATATGGTCATTGCTAAAGTTAAGAAAATGGTTGTCAGCAGGATAAAAAATAGTTTATTTTTCATTTAATTCTCCTTTCAATTTATTGACTTTT
>CAYWJZ010000016.1:6049-8480 GCA_964458635.1 uncultured Atribacterota bacterium | reverse complement strand
ACTGTAATTAAAATATTAGCAGCCTAAAAAAACAATGTCAATTTAATTTCTTGATAATAGCTAATAAATAACCATAGTAATTATGCTCATATATCAAGGGTTAAGTCCCTGTTCCAGCCAATAAGGAAACAACCCTTATTCCAGTCAACAAGGACATTCCCTTGAACTGGAAATTAGAAAAATTAATTAGTTTGTAAATAATCCATTCTATTTTCTTTAAAAAAGTGGTTTATTTTAAATTGAGATAAAACTACCGATTTGTTGCCAGAAAATTTTTGATTATAATTCTTACACCATTTGCTAAAAATCTTTTGATATTTTTTGATCATATCTTTGGTAGAAAGTTCTGTATCCTCATTTAATCCTTTAATAACGCTGGCTATTTTCTCAAAATTCTCAACAGTAACGTTGGTAACTTCTAAAACTGCAATCGGAATACCTTTCCAGCTATTCAAAAGAGCATAATCTCCGATTCTGGGAATTGGTTGATGATATAAAGCATATTGATCTTTTAGTTCAATTAATAATCTTTTATTTCCTTGCAGTATCGATTGGTTGTAATCATCAATTTCTTTTTTACCATAACCATTTTTTACAATATGGAAACGTCTATTTTTTTCAATAAAACCATTCAACAAAATATCATGATAGGCTTCAATAATCGATTTTCCGGAAAGAACAGAATAATACTGCAATTCTTTTATACAGTTAATGGGGGTCCACTGTATATCCCGATATTTTGTCAGATCAAACAATACTTCTGAGGCTTCCTTACCAGGACATAAAAAAAGGTAGAGTAATTGGTCATTATGATAAATATCTAAAACATTTTTTTTACCAATTAAACTTGCTTTTAATGGAATAAAAGCCTGTTTAGCTAAAAGTTCTACATTTAATAAATTAGAAGGCTTCTTTACAGGATCTTCAACTTCGGGTAAAAGCCATCGGCTATGTTCAGATCTATTTTTTGTCTTAACGCATAAAACTTTATGTTCTCGGTCTAGGATTAAAAGAAAAGCCATCTTTGCTCCTGAAGATGTTTATTTGCTACCAGTAAACCAAAAAAATTTATTTTTAGTTTCTTAACATTAGAAATTAATGAAGTTTCAATAATTAAATATATTTAACTATATATAAAAAATATAAAAAGAGTACTCCTTGGCAAAATAATCGCTAGATGCTATATATATCCTTGTTTTTATTAGTTACGACAAAATAATCTTAAAAACCTCTTTTTCCGTTATTATATCATATAAATATTTTACTTTCTCTCCAGAAAAACAATATAATATAATTATTTTGAAATTTATATCATTCCAAAAGAAAAGAAAGCGGTTATGCGTAAAATATCAAAAAGAGATCTAACCAAGGGAAACATAACAAAGAACCTGCTTATAGTATCTGTGCCTACTATGTTTGGTTTTTTTGCTCAAACGCTTTATGATTTTATTGATATGATCTGGATTGGAAGAATATCTGCTCAGGCAGTAGCGGGTGTGGCAATTTTCAGTACAATTTTCTGGTTAGCCGACATTTTCAATGAAATAATCGGGCTTAGTTCAATTTCCCTTATTTCACAAAGTTTTGGTGCCGGTCAAATTAAAAAGACAAAACAAATAATTGAACAATCCATTTTTTTTAAAATGCTTGTATCACTCATCATGTCAATTACCCTTATTATGATTTTAAAGCCTCTTAGTCTATTTTTTTCCGATGACCCTATGGTTATTGAACATATTTTAGATTACGGTATAATTCGGTCTCTTTTTCTTCCTTTTATGTTCTCATCTTTTAGTGTAAATACTGCAATGAGATGTATCGGAGATGCCCGACATCCGATGATTATCATGACCGCCACTGCTATTTTAAACATTATTCTCGATCCGATTCTGATGTTTGATACCATTCCGGGCACTTCTATCCCCGGTTTAGGATGGGGAATACAGGGAGCAGCGATTGCTACTGTATTTTCAACATTTATTGCCTTTCTTGCAGGACTTATTATCCTTCTGACTGGTAAAAGTCATATCAAGATATCCCTTTCAGGCTTATTCAGATTAACTAAAAAGAATGTTATAAAATTAAGTCTTATTGGCCTTCCTACAGGTTTGGAAATGTTTTTTCGGCAAGGAGGTCAATTTCTATTACTAAAGTTTGTTTCTTTCTATGGAACAAATGCTTTAGCAACTTTTGGTATTGGAATGCGATTGTTTAATGTGGTATTTCTCCCCCTGTTAGGATTAGCCATGGGTGGAAGCGCAGTGACTGGACAAAACCTGGGTGCTAATCAGATTGATAGAACTCACCAAACTGCTCTGTGTGCAGTATTTTTTGGCAGTATTGTCACCAGTCTTATTGCTGCTATTGCTGTAATTTTCCCGGAAGAGATTATCCAAATATTTATCAATCAGCATCAAGTTATCGAAACAGG
>CAYWJZ010000016.1:0-5949 GCA_964458635.1 uncultured Atribacterota bacterium | reverse complement strand
AAGAAAATAACCAGACCAGCCGGCTTTTCTTCCCATGTTGCCAGATATGCCTCTGCATAAGGTTTTTCTCCGAATAAAGTCTCTTTAATTGCTTTTTTATTGGTTACAACTTGATCAGCTAATTTCTCATAAATTGCTAATTCTTTTATTAAGTCAAATATAACAGGTATATCTTGTATTTCAGCAGATCTGATAATTAACTTTCCCTGATTTTTTCCCTTCATAAAAATAGCCTTCTTTTTTTACTTTAATAGAGTACAATTAAACTAATTATTTTAATTTTTTTCATCTTTACTCTGGAAGAAAAGTTTTTTCAATTGCTCAGGTATACGAATAGGGCGCCATTTGTGGCGATCAACAAAAACACCTTTTTGCTCAGCATTGGCCATTATCTGGCCTTTTACCACAAATTCTGCCTTAAGTCTCCATTTATGAGAATGAAGACGAGCTACCCACATCACTCCCTTCACCTGATCAAACATATGAATAGCATGATGGTATTCAATATATGTTTCCAATAAAATAGGGATAAAACCGGAATCCATCTGCGAACTTAAAGAAAAGTATTTTTCCAGCCAGGCCAAACGAAGATCTTCCAGCCAGCGTATATAGCTTATATTACTGACAATACCGGCAAAATCAATATCATAAGAGGCAACCTTGATTTCTTTTTCAATTAAAAGGTTTTTCTTCTCTTCAGCCAAAATCTTCCTCCTTTATTCTTCCTTTAGAAATATTTTATCAATCCAAGATTATTTCTTTTCCATCATCTAATTAAGGCAACTTAACAAATCAATGAGTCCATATCCAACAACAAAAACGAATGTAGCATAAACAAAAATACGGGGTGAAATATTTCTCTCAGTATAGTGCTTTTTTATCAAAAATAGAATTTTGATTAGATCACCCAGCATCATTAAAAGTGCGAAATAGGGTAAAACAAACCATCCTGTATTTCGCATCAAGGCCACAAACATTCCCCAATGTCCAAAATTATTAAAAATTACAAAAACCATGGATATAATCTCTTTATTTTGCCAGCGATTAAAAATGGCCAAAAATATTCCCATTGACAATATGCCTAAAATAGTCCATTGAATCAGACTAGTTCCTTTTGGCAAAATCCAGATTGAGGAATTCCAGCTTACATAAAAAGAATAAACTCCAATCATGATGGCAATAAATTTAATGCCTGTTTCCAACCAGCCCAGGATAGTCCAGTTACGAATATGCCAATGTCTTATTATTATTTCACTGTTTTTTTTAATCAAATTATCATATACCCATTCTTTACATTTTTATGCTAGTAAATTTCTGTGTTCCATCTTAGCATTAGCAAATAGCAAATATCGCACCCGTGTGGCAGGTGGCTTAAAGAATCCCCTAAAAGACGCCAGCCTTTTTTACCAAGTTCATCAAAGCAATATAAATATTAACTTACTTTAGGAGTTCTGGTAAAAATATTTCAGTTAGCACATCCTTACCTTTATGCTAAAACCAATTGATTTACCCATTACCATCTTCAAAGAAGGTGGATTTTAATGGTTAAATCAAATTAGTCATTAAGTCTGCTATATTGAAAATAACCTAAAATCTACTGTTTTGCAATAAAAATTTATTGTGAAAGATTTATTTGTGAAAGATTGTTAATTCAAGTAAAATACAGATATACCATACAAAGTAACGGAGAAGCTATTATGCCTATCAAATATCTGAATGGAAAACGTTTATATTATGCCTTCCTTTCCGGCGCCAGAGAAATTATCCGTCAGAAAGATCAATTGAACAAAATTAACGTATTTCCCGTTCCGGATGGAGATACCGGAACAAATCTGGCTTCCACGGTGAATAATATGCTGCAGGAAGTTAAGGCTTCCAAAAACGTTTATTTAACTTTACAATCCATGGCTGATGCTGCATTATCCGGAGCAAGGGGAAATTCCGGTATTATTTTCGCTCAATTTTTTAACGGTTGGGCTAATGCTGCTGAGGGGCAAAAAACACTAACAATTCAAGCCTTTGGCGAATCTGTAGAGGCTGCTGTACCTTCCGTATATAATGCCATCCTTCACCCGGTAGAAGGAACCATGTTATCGGTAATTAAAATATGGGCTCAGGCGGTCTATGATATGAAGAACAAGACCCAGGATTTTAGCGACCTTTTTAATACTGCTTTACTGAAAGCAAAAGAGGCTCTTGATAATACGCCTAATCAATTAAAGGTCCTTCGTGATGCTCATGTAGTAGATGCCGGTGCAAAAGGTTTTGTTCATTTACTGGAAGGAATGGCTCAATTTATTCGCTCAGGTAATTTAAGAGATATTATTAAGCTGCATGAGGAGTTGTCTGAGAAGGATGAACCCATGCCGGAAGGTGTTATTGATTTAAGTTATCGCTACTGCACTGAAACCCTTTTAACAGGAATAAAGCCAGAAAAAGTAATTGAGATCAAAGGCCAGCTGGAAAAGTTAGGCAACTCGGTTATAGTTGGCGGTAATGAGCGAAAAACTCGTATTCATATCCATACCAACCAGCCCGCAGAGGTTTTTTACCATTTGAGCAACTATGGAACTATTTTATATCCGAAAGTAGATGATATGAAAAGACAATCTGATGCTGCTCATGAAAAACATGCTTCCATAGCTCTGGTTACCGATTCAATTGCCGATATACCACAAAAATTACTTGATCGCTATCATATCCATGTGTTACCGATTTCTATTCTCTTTGGAGATAATGAATTTTTAGATAAGACAACTATTACTTCGGAAAAATTCCATCAATTGGTAGAAAAAACGGAATCTTTCCCTACCAGCTCCCAGCCCAGTGGTAAAAATGCCGAAAATCTCTTATCTTTTCTCTCTACTTACTACAAATCGATAATTGCCTTGATGGTATCCAGTAAGATCAGCGGTACCTGGAATTCGGTCTATCAGGCTTCCCGAAAATTACGGGATAGTGGATATAAAATTGAGGTAATTGATTCAAAATTAAATTCCGGCGCACAGGGGTTATTGGTTCAAAAAACTGCTGAACTTATAGAATCGGGATTAACCCATGAAGAGGTGGTTAAAAAAATTCAGCATTTAATCCCTAGAGTAAAAATTATGGTCAGTGTAACTAATTTTAAATATATGGTTCAATCCGGGAGAGTTAGCCCTCTAAAAGGCATTATGGCAAAATTCTTGAATCTAAAACCTATTGTTTCTTTAGATAAAAGCGGGAAAGGAATTGCCTTTGCCAAAGCTTTCAGTCGTAAAGCTAATTTTAATAAAATATTGAATATTATTCGGGAAAATCATCAAAAATATCCTATAACCCGTTATTGTATTGTCCACTCTCAGGTACCCGAATTAGCAGAACAATATAGGCAATCTCTGGTAAAAATACTGCAGCAAGAACCTAAATACATTGAAGAAGTTTCTTCCGTAGTTGCTATGGCTTCAGGGAAAGGTGCAGTTGCCGTCTGTATTATGAGTGAAAACTAAACAATAAATTTCAATAATCTATTAGTAAAGGAGAAATAAAAAATGTTCCAAATTTTTCTTCCCTCTATTATTCTTATTTTTATTTATTTCACTACCTTCTTCGTTATAGCCCAAATCATAAAAAACAATTCTATTGTAGATATCGGCTGGGGTTTTGGATTTATCTTAATTGCCTTATATACCTTCTTTTTTTCGGAAATCATTACTGCAAAAAGTGTCCTAGTTACCATACTGGTATTGATCTGGGGCTCTCGTTTAACCTACCATATTTTAAAAAGAAATTGGGGCAAACCGGAAGATTTTCGCTATGCCAAATGGCGTAAGGAGTGGGGAAAATGGTTATTGGTACGTGGATTTTTTCAGATTTTTATGCTGCAGGGATTGCTTATGCTAATCATTGCTTCACCGATTATTTTTATCAATTATTCCCATCAGACAGGATTGCAATTACTGGATTATTTGGGTGCTGCTATCTGGATAATTGGATTTTTATTTGAATCAATTGGAGATTATCAGCTTGCTCAATTTATCCAAAAACCGCAAAACAAAGGGGAAATTATGAAATACGGATTATGGAAATATACCCGGCATCCCAACTATTTTGGTGAAGCAACCATGTGGTGGGGTATTTATATTGTCGCTTTATCCTTGCCCTCTGGTTTCTGGTTTATCATCAGCCCTTTAACCATTACCATACTTTTACTTTATGTCTCCGGTGTACCTATGTTGGAAAAAAAGTTTGCCGATAATCCGAAATTTCAGGAATATGCCCGGGAAACACCAAAATTCTTCCCCTGGTTTCCCAAAAAAACAGAACAAAAAAAGTAGGCTAAATATGAAAATAGGACAGGCTTTATCCTTAATCGGAGCTATAATAATGGGATTTTCAATTATTTATGGGCTAATGGTTGGAGATTTCGCTGGTGAAGGCAGTGTTATTTTTTCGCTATTGTGGGGGAAAGTCACCTTGATTGATATTTATATTAGTTTTTTTATTTTTACTGCCTGGATTATTTATAGAGAAAATAATTTTTTAAATTCTCTGATTTGGTTCATACTGATGATTGTACTGGGCAGCTTTACCTCCTGTCTTTATTTGTTTCTAGTTTTTCGCCAATCAGAAGGAGATTGGCAAAAATTTTGGTATGGTAATCGTCTTGTAAGAACTGAATAGCAGTAAAGAAAATAATTCACAATTTTGTTTAAGATTCCATCATTTTCTAGAAAATTAAAAAATATATATAAAATAGCTCTGCAAATAAAATAGTATATTTTATGATATTAGAAAGGAATTTATTTATTATGTTAAATGAATTTAAAAAATTTATTATGCGGGGCAATGTCCTGGATATGGCAGTGGGAATTGTTATTGGTACTGCCTTTGTAGCGATTGTGCAATCATTTGTTAATGATATCCTTATGCCACCTATTGGCCTTCTTTTGGGAGGAATTGATTTCAGCAATCTTTTTATTACTCTTAAAGGAGGCGCAACAGCAGGTCCTTATCTTACCGTTGCTGAAGCACAGGAAGCCGGTGCGGTTACCCTGAACTATGGTGTATTTATCAATACTATTATCAGCTTTTTGATTATTGGTTTTGCCGTCTTTTTGATTATTCGTAAGGTAAATAGTATGAAAAAGAAAGAAGAAGTTGCTCCTCCTTCGACCAAAGAATGTCCTTATTGCTTTACTATGATTCCTATCAAGGCAAAACGGTGTCCAAACTGTACAACTGAATTGGCTAAATAGGGTGATTGAAAATATATTCCTAGATAATATTATGAAGTATATTTTACAATATTATATCTTAGAATACTAATAACCCTACTATGGCCATAACTTAAACACTAAACTACTCTTTTTATTATAATATTAAGGTTAAAAATTTACTGTTTTGATTTTTTATAATATTTTCTATCCCTGCCCTGCTATTTAGCTTGCTAGTTATTAAAATTAGAGTAAAATTACTCCAAATTGATTTTACTTCCGATTCTTTCTTTCTGCACTAATTTTCTCACCGGCTGTAAGAAATTCACATACCATCTGAGATAACCATAGAGCTTATTTAACAGGCGAAGCTCCTTATCCGTATCATGTCTTGCATAACCCACCGTTGAGCCTTATTCTTGACAGCTACCATCTCATCCCAACAGGTAGTAATATCGGTGAAATTGAGACTCTGGATAACATCACCTTTAGAGTTTCCTCCATCATGACTGACTAAATCCACGTAAGTTTTATTTCTCCATGTTTTTCTAATACCGGAATAAACTCAGCCAGAAATGGGGCCAGTCGCTTGGAGCAGATATAGTCGGCTTCCTGCCAGAGTTGGCTTAAGGACAAAAGAACCTCCTGGTCATAGTATCGGTTCCTTTTTCTCCTGGCTTTCTGGTATCTATTCTGTAATTCCCTGGTTATGGCCTTTTTCTGCCTCATGGTTAACATCTCCTTTGACCCCCTC
>CAYWJZ010000015.1:14455-16368 GCA_964458635.1 uncultured Atribacterota bacterium | reverse complement strand
GGCGGGAGAACCATTGCAGCCGGAGTGGTTACCGATATTATCGAGTAGAAGCAAGAAGTGTTTTTTGAAATAAATTAAAAAGATATAAATTGATAATTAGTAAAAAAGTGAACGAAAAAGATGATATATTCTGCAAACTAAAGATCAATTAAGACTGGGCTAGAAGCCCAGGCTTAATTGTTACTAAAAGACACAAGCAATAAATAAAAAAAGTCATCTTGACAGCTATGATAAAATGTGTTAGATTTAGTTCCGTAAATTTTTTCCGTGTGGTAAGGAGTAAAAAATGAGGCAAAGAATAGTATTGGCTTGTACAGTCTGTGAGAATAGAAATTATAATAATTATAAAAACAAAAAGAATACCTCGGGAAGAATTTCATTAAATAAATATTGTAAATTTTGCAAGAAACATACCGTGCACAAAGAAACAAAATAGTTTTTTCTAATACTGGGTAAGTAATACAGGTCCGTAGCTCTAACGGGAGAGCACCGGACTCCAAATCCGGGGGTTGCAGGTTCAAATCCTGCCGGGCCTGCCTTATTTCTTGCTTAAAAGGGAATATTAAATAAAAAATAATGCAGAAAAGGTGTTTTTCATGAAATTGACCAAGGTATTTCAAAATATTATTAATTTTATTAAAGAAGCTAGGGCAGAGTTAAAAAAAGTCACCTGGCCCAATAAAAAGCAGCTTGTTAGCAGTACAATTGTAGTAATGATTACCGTTGCTTTAGTTGCTATATTTTTAGGTATAATTGATCTTATCTTTTCTCGCATTGTAACAATCATTTTGCAGTAAAGGCAAGTAAAAGCAAAGGATCTCATAAATATAAAACAATAATATAATAATTTATTGAACTTAATTGGAGAGTGATGACTTATAATCAGAGCCGTTGAGGAAAAAAAATGGTATGTTGTTCATACTTATTCTGGTTACGAGAATAAAGTAAAAGTTAATCTTGAGCAACGTGTAAAGTCAATGGGAATGGAAGACCAAATATTCCAGGTTCTTATTCCTACCGAAAGAGTATTAGAAACAAAATCTGGTAAAAAGAGGTACGTACAAAAAAAAGTGTTTCCCGGTTATGTTGTTGTAGAAATGAAAATGAATAATGAATCTTGGTATGCTGTACGCAACACACCGGGTGTAACCAGATTTGTGGGATCAGGTGGAAAACCTATTGCTTTAAATGAAAATGAAATAAAAAACATACTGAATCAGATGGGTAAAGGTGAAAAGAAGCCCAAAATTGATATTAGCATTGGAACCAATGTGAATATCATTACCGGGCCATTTACCGGGTATACCGGTAAAGTAAGTGAAATTGATAATCAAAAAAGTAAATTAAAGGTACTCCTAACTATTTTTGGTAGGGAAACTTCAGTGGAATTAGAATTTACTGATGTTGAAAAATATTAGAATTTAAAAGATTTTTAGAATAAACAATTAAAATATATCAAAAAAGCTCAAAGTTTAAAATATTACATTTTAAAACAATACTGAGTCGAGAAGAGGTGCACTTACAATGGCTAAAAAAGTTATTGCAAATATAAAATTGCAAATACCGGCAGGAGCCGCAAATCCTGCGCCCCCGGTTGGACCTGCTTTAGGACAGCACGGTCTTAATATTATGGAATTTTGCAAGGCATTCAATGCCAAAACAAAACAGGATATAGGAACTATAATCCCGGTAATTATCACTGTTTACCAGGATCGCTCTTTTGATTTTATATGTAAAAAACCCCCGATGTCCTTTCTGCTAAAAGAAGCCGCAAAAGTTGAAAAGGGTTCTTCTGAACCTAATAAAACAAAAGTTGCAAAGATCAAGCCTGATCAAGTAAAAGAGATTGCAGAAAGAAAAATGCCTGATCTTAATGCCAATGATATTGAAGGGGCAATGAAAATTGTAGAAGG